>SLQH01000132.1 GCA_007131555.1 Planctomycetota bacterium
CCGCCATCGGCTCATGGCCAATATGTCCCTCTATTACAGTGGTTCCTTAGTGCAATTCCATTGGGGCAGCGCGGGCAGTGGTCCACTGGGCAACGGTCTTCCATCGGCCCATTCACACATTACTACGCCAGGCTCGAAATGGACACATTGTTTGGGCCTTCAGGATTTCAGATGGCTCATGTCGTGCCGCCCGCAGGGCCTGTGCGAGCTTGGCGGTCTTTGCGTGAGACCATTCACAACACAGCCGGGTTGTGACCCACACGAAATCCTAAAGCTCCGAAAGGACTCTGGTGCCGTTTGGTTTAAGGTCAGACGAGACGTATTGGCTTCGATCTTGAGTCGCTTTGGCCGTCCTTATAATGCATATGTCTATTTCTGAATATGGAGGGGCCCATGTCGATATTACTACACCACTCAGATCTGACTATAATGCTGTTGGTCATGGTGCTCATCATGAGCGCACGCCTCATGCCCGCCGCCGAAGGCCCCGCCGCCATCCTGCAACGTGCCCATGCCTGGGATGTTGAACGCCTGACCCCGAAGCGCATACATCAGGTTCGTGAATGGATTGCCACCCAGGTTGATGACGGGACCTGGCCGGATCTGGACCTGACCCATGGTGGCCAGGCCGCGTGGCAGCCACTCAGCTACATCGGCCGCCTAAGATGGATCGCTGTAGCTTCAGGCAGGGGAGGGCCGCTTGCCGAGGACGCAGGTGCGACCCAAGCCCTGATCCGCGGCCTGGCTGCGTGGCAGCGGACCCTGCCGCGCTCAAGCAATTGGTGGTATAACGACATCGGTGCGCCCCAGCAGGCGGTGAATATTCTGGCCAGCCGACCGGACCTGCCCCCAGCGGCCCTGGAGACGCTTGTGGCCATTGTTGGGCCGGCGCGCATCGGCAGAACTGGTCAAAATCGTGTATGGCTGGCCTCTATCAACCTCATGCTCAATGCCTATCACAATCGGCCGCGTGAGATTGGCCAAGCGGCGAGGGCAATCACCAGCACCCTGTCACTGACCACCGGTGAGGGGCCCCAGCACGATGGCAGCTTTCACCAGCATGGCGCTCAATTCTACAGCGGTGGCTATGGGCGTGCCTGGGTGCATGATACCGGCTACTGGGCCGCCCTGCTCCACGGCACGCCCTGGGCCTACTCGACAGATCAGACGCGCATCCTGGAACAAACCACCTTGGATGGCCTGGGGTGGATGATGCGCAGCGGTCTGGTTGATCCCGCCTGCATGGGGCGCGAAGCTGCCCGTGCCGGCGCCCATGGCATGGGACACCTGGCGCTGGTCGGTCGCTCATTGGCTGCTCACGGTGGCGAGCGCGCTGCTGATTGGCAGCGCTTCGCTGCCGTCGCTGACGGCTCCGAGGCTTTCCTGCACGGCGGAGCCAAGCATTTCTGGCGCTCAGATGCCAGCTTCCTACACCGGACGGGCTTCTCGGTCGGCATTCTTGCAGCCACCACTCGAACCCTGCGCAGCGAATCGATCAATAACGAACATCTGTTTAATGCTCTCTTTGCCGATGGCGCCACGTGGATTCGCCGCAGCGGCGACGAATTCCACCGCCTTGCTCCGATCATCGATTGGTCAGCGCTACCCGGGACCGTCTATCAGGGTGGAGAGGCGCTGCATCGACGCGGAATGACCATTCGCGCTGAATCTACCTTTGGTGGTGGCATCGGATCTGGTCATCATCTGGTACATGGCTGGGATTTGGTCCGCGGTGATACCCGCGCTGCCCAAGCCTGGTTTGGCATCGAACAGGGGCTGGTGGTACTGCTCAGCGGCATCGCCCATCCCAACAGGTCCCTCGCCGTTACCGGTCCGGTCATGCCAGCCAGCGGTCCTGGACTACAACAGAATGGCCAAGCCATCGACGCCAGTATGCAGATGGAGGCTGGGCAGAGCATCATCCACGATGATCTCGCTTGGCTGGCCCTTGATGGCACCTGGACGATTGAGCGCAGCGAGCGCGAAGGCTCCTGGCATCGCATTAACCCTGGCATGCATCCTCATGAACAACCGCTTACCGGCGAGGTGTTGGCCATGCGCTCTCATCTCGGCCGCGCACCTTCTGACGCCAAGGTGGCCTGGGCTGTTCTTGAGGTCGACGATGAACGCCCGCCCAAACCACGCTTCACCGTGCTCGCCAACACACCACAGATCCAAGCCGTCCGCGATGCCGACGGCACGCTTATGGCGGTCTTTCGCGAGGCCGGTGAAATTGGTGGCATCGTAGTGGACGGCCCGGCTATCGTGCTGCACAATGCGGAACGCACCCTGATCGCTGACCCCACCCGACCCGGCGGCGACCGCCGCCTGACGGTCACTGTGAACGGCACGGTACACGCCATTGATCTTCCCGACGGTGCCATAGCGGGTAGTCCACTGACGTTGGGCACTGAATAAGAAGACCTGAGCCTGTCATTCTCATTGCCCGGACGCTCATGTGCGCAGCGCGCTCTGGTGATCATGATAACGGTATTGAACATAGCCGGCATTCGCCGGCGATAGGGCGCGGTGTGGGCGCAAATGCATCTGCACCGCATCTCCGCGTTCAGATCTGGCCTGCTGTTCGGCAGTCGTAGCCTTTCCCTGATACAC
>SLQH01000414.1 GCA_007131555.1 Planctomycetota bacterium
GGCCGAGGTCATGACGGATATCGTCCTCGACCAGGGCGACAGTCTCACAGCCGCCCGGCTGGCCATCACCTCCAAGTCCCGCCAACCACGGGGCCAGCAGGACCGCAGCATCACCGCATCCGTCAATCCGGCACGACGAGGCCAGGCGGCAACGGCCGGGCCGCTGGACGACCGTGACAGGGACGGGGATCAGGGGTGGTATCATGGCAGGATCCGATCCAGCATGGCGTACTCGTCGGCGATGGTGATGACGCACTCCTCACGCATCGCCCGATCGGCAGCCATCGCCGCCAGACCGACCTCCAGGGCCGCCTTGGCCGGCACCGGAAAGGGTGCTCCATCCACCAGGGTGGCGGCCAGATCGCGCCCCATGGCCACATCGGCACCACCATGCCCGCCCTGTTCATCGCCGGTGTCCTGCTCCTCGACCGGGCCGTCGACCGTCCGCAGACGCAGACGACCGCTGCCGAACTGACCCTCCAGGGTGGCATGGGTGCCGAACAGAACCTGCCGCCGCTCGCCCAGCGGGGCGTGGGTGTTGGTATGGAATGTCAGCTTGACCCCGTTTTCGAAGGCTCCGATCACCACCTGGTGGTCGACCACATCGGCATCCGAGGTGAACACCGTGTCGGCACCCTGCCAGCCGCGCCGCCAACTACGATATCGCCGCTGGCCATTGCCCAGCCGGGGCTGCTCCAGGTCCGCATGTTGCGGCAGGTAGATGCCGCGGCCTCCGAAGCTGGCCAGGCGCACCAGACGGCTGCCGGCGTGGCAGTGGAGGAGGTCGATGTCATGACAGCATTTCTCGAGCAGGAAGGACCCGGCCCATTCCCGCCGGCGCCGCCAGTCGCGCATCAGGAAGCCGCCATGCTCGGGCGACAAATGCTCGTTGGCCTCGATTGACACCACCTGACCCAGACGGTCGGCCACGGCCCGCATGGCGCGAAACAACGGCGAGGAGCGCAGCACCAGCCCCACCAGCAGACGATCGGCACCATGCTGGCGAAGGAGCCGGGCACAGGCCATGGTCTCCTCCACCGAGATCACCACCGGCTTCTCGCTGAAGACGCGACATCCGGCAGCGAGCGCATCACGGATGTGGCCCAGGTGCAGATGATTGGGCGAGCCGATCAGGACCACATCCGGCCGCAGCTGATCCAGCATCGCCTGGTGGTCGATGAAGGATCGTCCGGGATCGGTGCCGGCCGCCTGCAGGGGTTCCAGGCCGACCGGATCAGGATCGGCGTAGCCGACCAGACGCAGGCCTCCGCAAGAGGCCGTCTGCAGATGACGCCACACCGTGGCGATGCGCAGGCCCAGACCGATGATGGCCACAGTACGTTCAGACATTGATGTCCTCCGGATGGAATCGGGCGAAGCCTTCGATGGCCGCGTACTCGGCCAGGCCCAGGCGGTCAAGAATGCGGGCCAGGTCGCCGCAGCGGTCCTCAGCCCGCTGCCAGAACTCACGCCGGTCATCACCGGGAAACAGGGCGCCATCGGCCTGGGAACGATGGGCCAGGATGGCCCGGCGCTTGCGTTCGATGTCAGCCGGGGCCAATGGCACCGCCATGTCCAGCTCGTGGGCGGCCCAGGTATCCCAGGCTCCGCGATACAAGAAACACTCGCAGTCCTTGAGCCACGCTGCCCCACGCCCGAGCGCCACAGCCCGACTGATGACCGTCAGACAACGACGATGCGTATCGTTGGGATCACAGAGATCGCCAGCGGCATAGAGCTGATGCGGTTGCACCTCCTCCAAGAGGTCTGCCACTGCTGCCACGTCGGCTTCATCGATCACCCGACCGGGACGATGATAGAAGGGCAGATCCAGAAAGCGCACCTGGACATCGGACAGACCACAGGCCCGGGCTGCCGAGCGGGCCTCAGCCTGACGGATGCGGGCCTTGAGATCGGAAATTGGCGTGGCGTGGTCACAACCGGCGGCATCGACCAGACGTCTCACTTCCTCATTGTCCACCGCTGTGACACCATTGGTCATGTGGACCACCATGACCTCATGACCATGATCGATCAAGCGCAGTATGACTCCCCCCATGCCGATCACATCGTCATCCGGATGCGGTGAAAACACCAGGATCCGCTTGGGATGGACCGCATCGCGTGACCGCACGATGTCTCCAGGACGACGGAATTGCGGCGGCTTGCCTCCCGGCCAACCAGTGATGACTGCCTGCAGGTCGCGGAATACGTCCAGATTGATGTCCTGGACCCCTCCCCGCTCGGCCACCAGTTGATGCAGGCCCTGAGAGTGATGATCGTCTTCACCCAGAGCCAGGATCGGCCTGGCATAGCTCACAGCACAGGAGATCACCGCCCGACGGACCAGGGCGGCATCCCAGGTCACCGGCTCGGCCAGCCAGGGCGCCCGCATTGCTGTCAGCTCGGCAGCAGCGGCACGATCGCAGACCACCACCACATCGGGATGATCCTGCAACCATGAGGCCGGACAGTGCCCGTCTACCGGTCCCTCCACCGCTGCCGCCAGAGCGGCTGATTTGGCCGGACCGCTGGCCAAGAGGATGATGCGACGAGCTGCCATGATGGTGGCCACGCCCATCGTCACCCCGGCCCGTGGCACTCTGTCA
>SLQH01000107.1 GCA_007131555.1 Planctomycetota bacterium
CATTGGTCAGGAGCCTGATGCGAGGATGTTTGCTTGGCCCGCGTGCATTGGAGGGCATGCGATTCTTGCGGCCGGCATAGGCCGGGGCATCTGCGTCATCGTGGTACTCCGCTGGCACTCGTTGTCGTCGCCCATGATCACGAGTCGCGGTATCAGCGAGCAGTAGTCCAGATGTCTTGTTGCCGATCAAGCTGGCGCTTGAGAAAGTATGGAAACTGCGCGTAGGCACGCGGGCCACGGCCCGGTGTTCCGTATGGCGTTGTGATGGGCAGTGGTGAGTCCGGATCCCCCAAGGCCCCGTCAGGCTCGTCGCTCAATCCAGGCTGGCAGCCTGCACGGCGGTCAGGGCGATGGTGAAGACGATGTCGTCGACCAGGGCGCCGCGCGAGAGGTCGTTGACCGGCATGGCCATGCCTTGCAGCATCGGACCGATGGCGATCAGGTCGCCGGTACGCTGGACGGCCTTGTAGACGCTGTTGCCGGTGTTGAGGTCGGGGAAGACATAGACCGTGGCGGCGCCCGCCACCGGGGAACCGGGGGCCTTCTTGTGGCCGACCGAAGGAACTGCGGCGGCATCGTATTGCAGCGGGCCGTCGATGAGCAGTTCGGCCTCGGCTTCGGCCTTGGCGAGGGCCAGGCGAGTGGCCTCTTCGATGGCGTCGACATCGGGGCCGCTGCCGGAGCCCTTGGTGCTGTAGCTGATCATCGCCACCCGGGGGGGGATGCCGAAGGCCCGGGCGGTGCGACCGGATTCAATGGCGATGTCAGCCAACTGTTCCGGCGTGGGGTTGGTGCACACGGCGCAGTCAGCGAAGACCAGGACCTGATCCGGCAGGCACATGAAGAAGGCCGAACTGACCAGCGAACAGCCGGGCTTGGTCTTGATGACTTGGAGGGCCGGGCGGATGGTGTTGGCAGTGGAGTGGACGGCGCCCGAGACCAGACCGTCGATCTCGCCCTGATGCATCATCATGGTGCCGACCCATACGTTATCGGCCAGTTCGGCTCGGGCCTTGTCGGGAGTCATGCCCTTGTGCTGACGCACAGCCACCAGCGGCTCGACGTAGCGTTCGGCGATCAGGCTGGGGTCGATGATCTCGCAACCGGCCAGGTCAACGCCTTGGTCCTTGGCGACGCTGTCAATGGTTTCGCGGCGGCCCAGGAGGACACAACGGGCGATGCCTCGGCGCTGGCAGATGGCTGCCGCTTTGATGGTCCGTGGCTCCTCGCCTTCGGGCAGGACGATGCGCTTGTTGGCGGCCGCGGCATCAGCGATGAGCTTGGCCCGGAACATGGCTGGGCTCAGACGCTGCTCGCGCCGTTGGCCTTCGATGAACTGCTGGATGACATCATCGCTGATCGGATCAATCAAAACCGGGGCTCCCAGGCCGTTGATGGTCAGGGCCTGGGCAGCGACCACTGCCTCCAGGCGGCGCGGCGACAGGACGTCGAGCAGGCGGGCGGTGGCGGCGATGGTGGCGGCTGGGGCATCACCGGCGACCAGAGCCACTTCAGCGTCGATGGCCTTGATGACATCGTGCTGGATGCGAGTGGCCAGCAGGGGGGCTCGCTGGGGTTCCAGGCCGGCAATCAGCAGCAGGTGGACGTCAGCACTGCGCTGCTGGACCTGCACTGCCAGATCCTCCAACAGGCAGTCCTGATCGCCGCTGGCATAGGCTGCCGTCAAGCGATCCAGGGCACAGGGACCATCCTCGGCAAAGGGGTCGAACAGGGCCGCCCGGTAGCCCAGGCCAGCAGCGCTGGCCTGCCAGCGCCCAGCCAGAGGGGCGATGGGGCAGTCGAGGACCGGGGCGAGGAGGATGATCCTGGGCATGATCTGGTTTCCTTGAAAAAGCCTTATGGCCTCAGGCGATGATGGCGGCGGTGTCCTTGGCGATCATCAGTTCCTCATCGGTGGGTACCACCATGGCGATGGTTCTGCTGCCGTCAGCGCTGATCACGCCATTGTTGTTGCGACCGTGGTTGCGATTGCGTTCTTCATCCAGGCTCACACCCAGCACGCCCAGCTGGGCACAGGTCATCAGACGGATGGGGTCGGCCTGGTTCTCACCGATGCCGCCGGTGAAGACCACCGCATCCAGGCGGGTCAGGGAGGCGCTGAGAGCCGAGATGGCCTTGGCTAGGCGGTAGCAGAAGACCTCAATGGCGATAGCGGCCCGTTCGTCGCCAGTGGCGCGGGCCTCGACCAGGGTCCGCATGTCGTTGGAGCTGCCCGAGATCCCGATCAGGCCGGAGCGCTTGTTGAGGACGTTGATGGTCTCCTTGGCCGACCAGCCGAGGTTGTCTTCCAGGTAGCCGACCAGAGCCGGGTCGATGTCGCCCGAGCGGGTCCCCATGACCAAGCCTTCAAGGGGAGTCAGGCCCATGGTGGTGTCAACGCTGATGCCGCCGCGCACCGCCGTGGCGCTGCAGCCGTTGCCAAGGTGGGCGGTGATCAGGCCACTGTCGGGGTCATCGGTCAGGCCCAGGGCCTCCAGAGCCTGGCCGGCCACGTAGCGGTGCGAGGTGCCGTGGAAGCCGTAGCGACGCACCCCGTGTTCGGCGTAGAGTTCCCAGGGAATGGCATAGAGATAGGCCTTGGTCGGCA
>SLQH01000252.1 GCA_007131555.1 Planctomycetota bacterium
GTATCAGCCATGATCGACGCCGATGACCTTGCCCGGGCCGCTGCCGCCCTCCAATGCGGCCAGCTGGTCGGCATGCCGACCGAGACCGTCTACGGCCTGGCCGGCGATGCCACCGATCAGCAGGCGGTGGCGGCCATCTTCGCCGCCAAGGGCCGACCACGCTTCGACCCCCTCATCGTCCACGTCGCCGACCCCGAAGCGGCCTGGAACGTGGCCGTCCGCGACCCCCTGGCCGAGATCCTGGCCCGGACCTTCTGGCCCGGACCCCTGACCCTGGTGCTACCGCGCACCGAGGTGATCGGCGACCTGGTCACCGCCGGCCTGCCGACGGTGGCCGTGCGCTGCCCCGACCACCCCCTGGCCCGGGCCCTCATCCGTGCCGCCGGCCGCCCCCTGGCCGCCCCCAGTGCCAACCGCTTTGGCGCCCTGAGCCCGACCTGCGCGGCCGATGTCCAGGGCCAGCTCGGTCCGGCCGTGGCCCTGGTCCTGGACGGTGGCCCCTGCCGGGTCGGGCTGGAGAGCACCATCGTCCGCACCCAGCCCGAACCCATCATCCTGCGTCCGGGCGGCATCAGCCGCGAGGCTCTGGAGCAGGCCCTGGGCCGCCCGGTGGCCGTGGCCGACCGCAGCGGCCGGGCCGCCGCCCTGCCGCCAGAGGCCCCCGGCATGCTGGCCAGCCACTACGCCCCCCGTACACCCCTGGTCCTGCGCCAGGGCCCCTGGCCGGGCACCGCCGACTGCGCCCTGCTGGCCTTCACCGGCCAGGACCTGCCGACCACGGCCCAGGCGGTCGAGATCCTCGATCCCGAGGGCCGATTGGAGAGGGCTGCCTGTCGCCTGTTCGCCGCCCTGCGCCGCCTCGACGCCAGTGGCGCGGCCCGTATCGTGGCCGAGACCGTCCCCGACGAGGGCCTGGGCCTGGCCATCAACGACCGCCTGCGGCGGGCGGCCGGGATGGGGTGAAGGAACAGGAGCCTTACCAGCCTCAGAATCAGCCATCACCCATGGCGACATCCATTCCGTCCATCCCTCTAAGCATCAATCCCCAATGAGCGACAACGATCACCTCGGACTGTCACAGCCCTTGCGCCAAACACCAGGGGAAACACCCATACGAGCGACAAAGGCTCGATGCAGGAGCTGACGGTTGCCATAGCCGCAGCTTTTGGCGATCAGATCAAGATCATCGCAACTTTCGGTCAGCAGTCGACAAGCCACAGCAATACGTTGATCGTGCAAAAGGTCCTGAGGACTACGATTGGTATGCCTCCGCACTCGTTGATGAAGAGTCGCACGACTGATGTTAAGATCAGCAGCGATGGCGGCAATGCCCTTCCGGCCATGCTGACGCATCCGTATACGACGCTGAAACTCACGCACTACCGGATCAGAAACGATAGAAGCCTTGCGATCAGTTGACCTGCGCATGTAGACGCCAAAAGAGGGAATGACCTGCACCCGCGGCACGTCATGGGCACCTGCCAACAGACGATGAATGGTGTTCCCCATACGTTCACCAATCATGCGCCACGGTACACGAACGCTGCTCAGAGGCGGATTGCATGCCTCACATATTGCCGGGGCATTGTCGACCCCGATGATACCGATGTCATTGGGAACCTGTAGTGCATGGGTCGCACAGAAGCGACTGATGAAAAGACCAACCGCATCCTGGTGGGCCAGGATGCCAACTGGAAAACCAAGGTCGGCTATCGTATTACGGATTGTCTGTTCGCCATCCTGTGCCGAAGGCGCCGATCTGTCGGTAGACACCTGGGCCACCGACATGCCGTAGTGGAGGGCATGGGCATTGATGGCCCGCCGACGGGATTCAGACGTCTTCCCCCATATGAGAAGATGGCGGTAACCAGCCTGGTGAAGATGGGCAACGGCTTGATGAGCGATGCATTCATCATCAACCTGGACCAACCATGTTTGATCATCATGGCAGGCAGCAGCGCTGATACACAGCGACGATGCACAGAATGGACGTTGACGCCACTCTTGCAGACACGAGGCATTGATCAGGCCCGCCAGAACCACGGGGTCGGCATGCTGATGCCCAATCACACTACAACGCCATGTATCCGAGCGGGGCAACACATGGACCTGCCAGGGCAAATGGTGACGGTCACGGTAATACCGCAGGCCAAGATCCAGATTCTGCAAAGCATGATGACAGGGATCACCGGGAATAATGACCAGCGCTTGGTGGCCAGAGTAGTGGTCGTGGGACATGGAACCTCATCCTCATTCAGCCGGTCAGCGGCCATTGCTAAGGCTCCGATACAAAACAGCAAGCCCTGCTGAGAGGCAAGGCCCTGAGCGGCTACGTGACGACAATATAAGACATGATGACAGACATTCTAGCACTCAAAGACACGTGTTAACCTTACGCTAAGCGTGCTTTAAAGGCAGGTTTGCGCCGATTAGAGGTCGGCCGGATGACATATGTATCGTCACACAGGCCGGGTATCTGTAATACATAACAACCCAAGATGGCGTTGCCTGTCGACGACATCACCTATCGCCTGAAACCAAAGGAGTCGCTCATGCGTCACAGCAACCCCATTGAGTGGACACAGTACATCATATGCACCCGA
>SLQH01000259.1 GCA_007131555.1 Planctomycetota bacterium
AGCACACCATCGAGGTGGTGGTCGACCGCCTGATCGCCCGCGCCGATCTCGACCAGGGGCGCCTGGCCGGCAGCGTCGAAACCGCCCTGCGCCTGGGCAAGGGCACCATGCGGGTCGCCCCCCTGCCGCGTGACGATGAACCGCCGCCCTTCGAGGAACGCTTCTTTAGCGAACATCGCTACTGTCAGAGCTGTGATCTCAGCTTTCCCGAGCTTGAACCCAACAGTTTCAGCTTCAACTCGCCCTTGGGCATGTGTCCGGCATGCAACGGCCTGGGGGTCCGGGCCGAGGTCGATCCCGACAAGGTCATCAGCGATCCTGAACTGTCGATCGGCGACGGCGCCATCGGTCCCTGGGGAGCCCTCGGCGATGAGGACCGCAACGCCTGGCATGTCGAATACCGGCGCGATGTCCTGCGTCAGCTCAAGGTGCCGATGACTGTGCCGTGGCGCAAGCTGAGCGCCAAACAGCGCCAGATGGTGCTATTCGGCTCACCCCGCCGCCTCCAGGTGTCGTGGACCTCGGCCAATGGCGAAGGCGCCTTCGCCACCGTCTTCGACGGGGTGGTCAACTGGCTGATGCGCAAGGCCCGCGAGGGCGGCGAGGCGGCCCAGGCCCGCCTGGCCCGCTACTACAGCCAGCATCAGTGCAGCGCCTGCCAGGGTGGCCGCCTCAACCCGGCCTCATCGGCGGTGCGGGTGGCCGGCATCACCCTGCCCGACTTCTGCCGCCTGACCATCGCCGCCACCCGCGAGTTCCTCGCCAGTGCCCGCCTCGACCCCACCGAGGCCCGCATCGCCGCCGGCATCATCAAGGAGATCGATGCCCGCCTGCGCTTCCTGACCAATGTCGGCCTGGGCTATCTCACCCTGGACCGCTCCGGTCCCAGCCTGTCCGGGGGCGAGGCCCAGCGCATCCGCCTGGCCAGCCAGGTCGGCAGCGAGTTGACCGGCGTCATCTACGTCCTTGATGAGCCCTCGATCGGCCTCCACCAGCGCGACAACCGGCGCCTGATCAGCACCCTCGAACATCTGCGCGACATCGGCAACACGGTGGTGGTGGTCGAACACGACGAAGAGACCATCCGGAGCGCTGATCATGTGGTCGACTTCGGCCCCCTGGCCGGCGAACTGGGCGGGCGGATCGTCTTCGAGGGCCCAGTGTCGGCCATGAAGAACGCCGACACCATCACCGCCGACTACCTCTTCGGCCGCCGCGCCATCGCCGTGCCGCCGCAGCGCCGCCGCGGCACGGGCGGCCATCTGACGGTGCGCGGACCACGGGCCAACAACCTGGTCGGCGAGGATGTCCGCATCCCCCTCGGCACCATGACCGCCATCACCGGGGTGTCCGGGGCCGGCAAGTCCTCCCTCCTCAACCAGATCCTGTATCCGGCCCTGGCCCGCCACTTCCATCGCGCCGACGTGCCGGTGGGCGCCCATGACGGCCTCGACGGCCTGGATCTGCTCGACAACGTCATCTGCATCGACCAGCAGCCGATCGGCCGCACCCCGCGCTCCAATCCGGCGACCTACACCAAGGCCTGGGACGAGATCCGCACCATCTTCGCCGCCACCCGCAGCGCCCGGACCCTGGGCTTTGGCCCCGGCCGCTTCAGCTTCAACGTCAAGGGCGGCCGGTGCGAGGCCTGTCAGGGAGCCGGGGTCAAGACCGTCGAGATGCACTTCCTGCCCGATGTCATGGTCCCCTGCGAGGTCTGTCACGGTCGGCGCTTCAACGCCCAGACCCTGAGCGTCGAGCACAAGGGCCGGAACATCGCCGACATCCTTGATCTATCGGTGCGCGAGGCCACCCGCCACTTCGCCGCCCATGCCCGTCTGCTGCGCATCCTCCAGACCCTGATGGATGTCGGTCTCGACTACATCCGCCTCGGCCAGGCCGCCACCACCCTGTCCGGTGGCGAGGCCCAGCGCATCAAACTGTCCCGCGAACTCTCCAAGCGGGCCACCGGCCGCACCCTCTACATCCTCGACGAACCGACCACCGGCCTCCACTTCGAGGATGTCCGCAAACTGCTCGACGTCCTCCAGCGTCTGGTCGACCAGGGCAACACCGTGCTGGTCATTGAGCACAACCTTGACGTCATCAAGTGCAGCGACCACCTCATCGACCTCGGCCCCGAGGGCGGCAGCGGCGGCGGCCGCATCGTCGCCCAGGGCACCCCGGAACAGGTGGCCAGGGTCACCACCTCCCACACCGGCCGCTTCCTGGCCGACATGCTGGAGACGACGACGAAGACGAGAACGGCCCCGCGCCGAGCCGGCAAGAGGGCCAAGTAAGAACAGCAATGCCTCCATGGCAACGCCAGTGCCCGTCACCACCAACGGCGGACAACCCACTCCCTGGAACCGCCGGTTTCTCGTAGCGCCGGCTTTAGCCGACACGGATGGCAGGCTTTAGCCCGCCGATACGTGTTCAATCAGCAAGAAACCACACGCGCATCGCAGCATGCGCATCCTAGGAGTCTGTAAAGGATAGACTGACACGTTGCCTGGAGTGGCCTTTTCGGCTCCGAACTCGCCAATAAGCACTGCCCAGCACAACCCCACCACGGAGCACCGGGCCTTGGCCCGCGTGC
>SLQH01000289.1 GCA_007131555.1 Planctomycetota bacterium
AGCCGCATTATTACACGGAGTACCGGGCCTTGGCCCGCGTACATTGGCGGGCGATGATCCTTGAGACCGCTATAGGCCGGGGCGTCGCCGCCAGCGTTGCACCCCGCTGGCGTTTTTGTTGGTGCCCATGATCACGAGTCGCGGTATCTACGAGCCATGGCACGGGCGCCCTGCCGCCGGTCTGGCTGGTTCTTGAAGATGGCACAGGAACCGCGCGTAGGCACGCGGGCCAAGGCCCGGTACTCCGTGGTGGTTTTGTGATAGGCGATGGGTATTGGCGAGTCCGGGGCCGAAAAGACCAAACCAGGCGACATCTCAGTCTATTCCTTACAGGCTCCTAGCAACCCTACAGCCCAAAGCCCAACTGCCGTTTTCATGTTCATACCCAACCGGCTACTGCCTCAGCTCGCCATGACATCCTGCATGGCGGATGTGATCGCTGTGATCGCCTGCTCTTGAGTGACGCCATAACGACCAAGGTGGGTACAGAAGCGACGATGATCGCGATACTGACGATAGTCTGGCTGACGAGATGGCGACAGCAGGTAACGATCCATCAGTGGACTGAGATCCTCAACCAAGACCGCCGCCAGATAGAGGATGCCGAAACTCCCACGGCGCAGGCTGGCTCCCAGGATCTTGTACAGCTGACCGTTATCGGACAGGGCCAGATCACCATGGCCACGCGTCACCAGCAAGGGCGCCCCCACATCATGCAAGGCCGGAGCCAATCGTTCATTGATGCGAGCACAACAGTATGCGGTATCGCCCTCCCAAGCCGGCAGGCGACAGGCGATGACCACGCAACCTGGAGCCAGGATCACCGCTCCGCCGCCTGTCGGTCGGCGGTGGATCGGTATCCCATCGGCCTGGGCTTGGATCACCGCAAGCTCACGCCAGGGATCCTGACCGCGACCCAGGACCAGACGTCGATCTGCTGCGGCGAAGACCCGCAGGGGCTTGTGATACAAGACCGACACGCCTAAGGGATCGTTGTCACCCTCTGGGGCCGGACTGACCACATCCGGCCACCGTTCCGCAAAGGACAGGCCTGAGCGGGGATGTGACGCTGCGGGGTCCATCAGCGGTCTCGTCAGATGACCTGCTCAGGGTTCCTCAACGACCTCCGGCTGATCTTCGAGGTCTTCTTGATCAGGCTCTGTTTCAAGTGCCGTCTCCGGCAACTCAATCATCAGATCCTCGATCGCAGTCTCGATCTCATCATCACCGATGCCGATCATCGGGGTCGTCGGCGCTTGCGGCTGGGCAGCCTCAGCTTCGGCTTCGGTTTCAGGAGTTGTGGCCGGTTCAACGGCCAGGCCCTTGCCCAATGGAATGGCCAGCACCAGCACCATGATCAGGAAGATCACCGACAGGATGGTGGTGACCTTGCCCATCTTGCGCTGGGCACCAACGCCCAGGCTGGCATCCAACTGACCGCCGCCACCAAAGGTGCTGGACAGATCCCCGGAACCGCCCTGAATCAAGATCAGCAGGACCAGGACCGGGCACAGGAACCAGATCACCACACCGAGAACAAATTGAACGGTTTCCATGACAAAGACCTTTTGTGGAAGGGCGTAGGAGGCAGAAGCCGGTTTCAGACGGCGGCGATGATGGCGGCGAAGCTGTCGGCCTTGAGGCTGGCCCCACCGACCAGGGCCCCGTCGATGTCGGCCTGAGCCATCAGTTCGGCGGCGTTGTCAGGCTTGACCGAGCCACCATAGAGGATGCGGACCGCAGCGGCAGCCGCTGCACCGAGCTGGTCGACCAGCAGGGAGCGGACAAAGGCGTGGGCCTCCTGGGCCTGGGCGGTGGTGGCCACCACGCCGGTGCCGATGGCCCAGACCGGTTCATAGGCCACCACCAGGGTGGCTAGGCGGGCGGCGTCAAGACCGGCCAGAGCCCCGGTGACCTGTTGCCGCAGGACCTCCTGCAGACGGCCGGCCTCGCGTTCGGCCAAGGTCTCACCGATGCACAGCACCGGCACCAAGCCAACCTCCAGGGCCGCCACCAGACGCTGATTGACAGTCTGGTCGGTCTCGCCGAAGTACTGGCGGCGCTCGCTGTGGCCCAGCAGGACATGGCTCAGACCGGCGGCCTTCAACAGGGCGGCGGAGATCTCGCCGGTGAAGGCTCCCTGGGGTTCCCAGTAGCAGTTCTGGGCCCCCACCTGAATACGGCTGCCGGCGGCCGCATTGGCGGCGGCGGCCAGGCCGATGAAGGTCGGGCACACCAGGACCTCGGCCGTGGTGGCGGCGGCAGCCGGCACCAGGGCGGTGACCAGGGCGGCGCCTTCAGCAGGGCTCAGATGCATCTTCCAGTTGCCGGCGATCAGGGGGGTACGGGCCATGGGTGCTCCTCGACTGGTATTGCAGGGGCGCGCAGTGTAGGAAGCAAGCGGCGGCGGTCAACCGACGGCATGGCTCCGGACAACGCCGATTGACAGTCCCAGGCCACCGTGACACTCGTCGCCCATGACCACCTCCCATCCCGCTCTCGACTACCATTGCCAGGGCAGCCCCGGCAAGATCGCAGTCGTCCCCACCAAGCCCTGTCGCACCCAGCGCGACCTGTCCTTGGCCTACTCGCCGGGAGTTGCCGAACCCTGCCGAGCCATCCAGGCCGATCCGTCGGCGGCCTATCGCTATACCGCCCGGGGCAATCTGGTGGCAGTGATCTCCAATGGCACCGCGGTGCTGGGCCTGGGCAATATCGGCCCCCTGGCCGGCAAGCCGGTGATGGAGGGCAAGGGCGTCCTGTTCAAGCGCTTCGCCGACATCGACGTCTTCGACCTGGAGGTCGACGAGACCGACCCCGAGGCCTTCTGCCAGATCGTCGCCGCCCTCGAACCGACCTTCGGTGGCATCAACCTGGAGGACATCAAGGCCCCGGAGTGCTTCGTCATCGAGGAGCAGCTCAAGGCGACCATGGACATCCCGGTCTTCCATGATGACCAGCATGGCACCGCCATCATCTCCGCCGCCGGCCTGATCAACGCCGCCCATCTGCATGGCAAGGACCTGGCCGACCTGCGGGTGGTGTTCTCTGGCGCCGGAGCCTCGGCCATCAGTTGCGCCCGCCTCTATGTCAGCGTGGGGGTCCGGCGCGAGAACATCATCCTGGTCGACTCCAAGGGGGTGGTGCACCAGGGCCGCAGCGAGGGCATGAACCGCTACAAGGAGGAGTTCGCCTCCGCCACCTCGGCCCGCAGCCTGGCCGAGGCCCTGGAAGGCGCCGATGTCTTCGCTGGCCTGTCCTCGGGCGGTCTGGTCAACCAGGACATGGTCCGCAGCATGGCCGCCAAGCCCATCGTCTTCGCCATGGCCAACCCTGATCCCGAGATCAGCTACGACGAGGCCAAGGCCGCCTGCCCGGATGTCATCGCCGCCACCGGCCGCAGCGACTTCCCCAACCAGGTCAACAACGTCCTCGGTTTCCCCTTCATCTTCCGCGGCGCCCTGGACGTACGGGCCAAGGCCATCACCGAGGAGATGAAGACCGCCGCCACCAAGGCCCTGGCCGACCTGGCCCGCCAGGACGGCGTGCCCCAGGCGGTCCTCGACGCCTACGGGGTCCAGGACCTGCGCTTCGGCCCCGACTACATCATTCCCAAGCCCCTCGATCCCCGGGTCCTGGTCGAGGAGAGCCTGGCCGTGGCCCAGGCAGCCGTGGCCTGCGGCGTGGCCCGCGAACCGATCACCGACTGGGACGCCTACCGCGCCCGCCTAGAGGCCATGGCGACCCGGATCGCGCAATGATCCGCCACCTGGACGCCGCGCAGATCAGCGCCGCAGTCACGCAGCTCAGTCTGCAGGCGGCGCGCCATCTGCCAGCCGACGTCGGCCAGGCCCTGAGCACGGCCGGCGCCCAGGAGACCGCCCCCCTCGCCCGCCACCTCCTGCAACAGTGTCAGGACAATGCCCGGATCGCCGCCAAGACCGGCCTGCCCTTGTGCCAGGACACCGGCCTGGACGTGGTCTTCGTCGAACTGGGACAGGACCTGCACATCGACGGCGGCAGCCTGACCCAGGCCATCGCCGAGGGCCTGCGCCAGGGCAACACGACCGGCCACCTGCGGGCCTCGATGGTCGCCGATCCCCTCTTCGAGCGCCGCAACACCGGCGACAACAGCCCGGCGACGATCCACCTGGAACTGGTCCCCGGCGACCACCTGCGCCTGATCCTGGCCCCCAAGGGCGGCGGCAGCGAGAACATGAGCGCCCTGCACATGCTCACCCCGGCCGCCGGTCGCGCCGGGGTCATGGAGGCGGTGGTCGCCACCGTCGCCGCCGCCGGCGGCAACCCCTGCCCCCCGACCATCGTTGGCGTCGGCCTGGGCGGCAGTGCCGAACAGGCCCTGCTGGCGGCCAAGAAGGCCCTCCTGCGCCCCCTCGGCCAGACCCACCAACAGCCAGAGTACGCCAGCCTGGAGAGTGAACTCCTCCACCGCATCAACGCCCTGGGCATCGGCCCCCAGGGCCTGGGCGGCGCCACCACCGCCCTGGCGGTGCACATCATCGCCCAGCCCTGCCACATCGCCTCCCTGCCGGTGGGCATCTGCCTGCAATGCCATGTCGCTCGCCATGCCGAGGTGGTATTGTAGCGAGGAGGCGGGAACATCGCTCGCGCCCCCCTGGCGTAGCGCCGGCTTCAGCCGGCACGGATGGCAAACTTTCAGCCTGCCGAATACCGCCCACGACCGCATTGCCTTGGTTCAGCGCATACCATTTTAGGACGTGAGCGCCTGACTGTAGGTGTTCGTTTCAGTCTAAAAACCGCAGTAGCACCCCATCTTCGTCGTTACCTCCTCCTCATGTGCGCAAGCACACATCGTCGTCGGCGCCTAGAATCTGGGGCACTTCTGCGATTTTTGCCACTTACCCTTCAGGTGAGTGGCCTGTGCGTCGCAAGTCCTCTTGAGAACAAGTATTTATCCTGGATATCGGGATTCAACTGCGGGATCTAGGTTCAGCTGTCCGACCGGGGGCGTTCATCGCCCAACCGATGGGCTGAAGTTGGCGCTCCGAACTCCCGGCAATGCCGGTGGCATCAGCACACCACCCTGCTAGTCTCCCCGCCCACCTGAATGACAAGGGATCAGCCCCATGCGACGGACCCATTCCTGCGGCGCGCTGCGCGCCAGCGACATCGATCAGACCATCACCCTGTGCGGCTGGGTCCACCATCGTCGTGACCACGGCGGGGTGATCTTCATCGACCTGCGCGACCGTGAGGGCGTGACCCAGGTCACCTTTGATGGAGCGGTCTGCTCGGCCGAGGTCCACGCCCAGGCCGACCGTCTGCGCAATGAATGGGTGATCGAGATCACCGGCACCGTGGCCAGCCGGGGCGACAACGTCAACCCTAACCTGGCCACCGGCGAGATCGAGGTCTTCGCCACCTCCCTGACCATCCTCAACCAGGCCCAGACCCCCCCCTTCGAGCTCGACGAGCATGCCAAGGTCGGTGAAGAGGTCCGTCTGCGCCATCGCTATCTCGACCTGCGCCGACCGGTGATCCAGAGCCGCTTCCTGCTCCGCCACCGGGCCACCAAGATCATCCGTGACTACTTCGACCAGCGCGGCTTCCTCGACATCGAGACCCCGATCCTGTGCAAGTCCACCCCGGAAGGTGCCCGTGACTACCTGGTGCCGTCGCGGGTCCATCCTGGGGCCTTCTACGCCCTGCCCCAGAGCCCCCAGCTGTTCAAGCAGCTGCTGATGGTCGGCGGCTTCGACCGCTACATGCAGATCGCCCGCTGCTTCCGTGACGAGGACCTGCGGGCCGAGCGCCAGCCGGAGTTCACCCAGATCGATATCGAGATGAGTTTCGTCGACATGGACGATGTCATGGCCGAGGCCGAGGGCATGATCCGCAGCCTGTGGCAGGAGGTCCTGGGGGTGGACATCGGTCCGGTGCAGCGCATGCCCTACGCCGAGGCCATGCTGCGCTACGGCTCCGACAAACCCGACCTGCGCTACGGCATGGAGATCCACGAGCTCAGCGACTGGGCCCCGACCTCCGGTTTCGTGGTCTTCCAGCGCGGCGTTGAAGACGGCGGCATCTGCCGGGGCTTCAACGCCAAGGGTGCGGCCGAGGCCCTGTCGCGCCGCCAGCTGGACTTCCTCGACAAGGAGTTCGTGCGCGACTACGGCGCCAAGGGCCTGGCCTGGATCAAGGTCGGCAACGGCGAATGGCAGGGCCCGGCGGCCCGCAACATCAGCCCTGAAGCCCGCGCCGAGCTGGCCCAGCGCCTGGATGTCAGCGACGGCGACGTGCTGTTCTTCAGTGCCGGACCCAAGCGGGTGGTCGAGGCCACCCTGGGGGCGGTGCGGGTCCACCTCGGCACCGAGATGCTGGGCCTGGCCCAACCCGGCGACTGGCGCTTTTTGTGGGTCCACTCGGCCCCGATGTTCGAATGGGATGACGAGGCCCGGCGCTTCGTCAGCGTCCACCACCCCTTCACCAGCCCCTACGCCGACAACCTGGAGATCCTGACCAGCGATCCCGGTGCCTGCCTGTCACAGAGCTACGACCTGGTGCTCAACGGCGTCGAACTGGGCGGCGGCTCGATCCGTATCCATCGCCCCGAGGTCCAGGAGCAGGTCTTCCGGGCCCTGGGCATCGGCGAGACCGAAGCCGAAGAGAAGTTCGGCTTCCTGCTCGACGCCCTGCGCTACGGCGCCCCGCCCCACGGCGGCCTGGCCTTCGGCCTGGACCGGATCATCATGCAGATGGCCGGCACCGACAGCATCCGCGACGTGATCGCCTTCCCCAAGACCCAGAAGGCCAGCGACGCGATGAGCGAAGCCCCCGGCCCGGTCAGCGACGCCCAGCTCAAGGAACTGCACCTGCTGAGCACCGCCCGCAACGATTGAGCGCTGTTCTCAGCGCCCCCGCAAGGCGCTTGGTGGACAGCCGAAATGGCGGCGCACGGTCTTGTTGAAGTGCTGACGATCGGGGATGCCCACCTCGGCGGCAATGACCGCAATGGGCAGATCGCTCTGGCGCAACAGCTCCTCGGCCATGACCATGCGCCGCGTACGAATGTATGCGGCAATACCCATGCCATGACAGGCCCGAAAACAACGTAGCAGGTGATTATGGCTGATGCCGGCCGCCTGCACCACGTCCTCGACCTGCATGGAACCGGCCAGGTGACGGGCTATATGGGCCTGAGCCCGCCGCACAGCCGCCAGCGCCGCCGGGGCCTGACGGACATCGACCTGATCCTGCTCGGCATCAAGATCGCTCAGCAGCCAGAGGGTCCACCAAGCCGCGGCGCGGCGCCGGCGCTCATCTCCGGCCTGGATGATCTCATCAAGTCCAGTGGCAACACGGGCCGTCATCGGACTGGCCGGCCAATGCCGGGGGCTGAGTTGATCCGTCTCCAGATCGATATGGATATGCACGGCGCGATGCCATCCGGCGGTCCGATATCGAAACCGACGGACCGTTCCGGGCGCAAAAAGCACCACCGCTCCCGCTTCCACCCTCACCTGCCGACCGTGCTGAGGCAGATCAATGTCGGTAGCCATGGTGTAATGGGTGATCGACCAGCGATCATCAATGCGATAGGTGGGACTGGCACCAGGGCTGCGCCACGCCACATATCCTCGCACCGCCTCAGGACACAGACTCGCCAGAACAGAGGTCACTGACATGACAGATCCGTGCTGCATGGTGAAAATATACCACTAATGACGCATATTGCCAATGGAATGGCGGTGGACCGCAAGCTATACTGTGAACCATGACTACTCCCCCCAACATCATCATGATCCTCGCCGACGACATGGGCTACGGCGATGTCCGCCACCTCAACCCAGACTGTGCCTTCCCCACCCCTCACCTGGACAGTCTGGCCAGAGACGGCATGCATTGCACCGATGCCCATAGCTCGTCGGCCGTCTGCACTCCCAGCCGCTACAGCATCCTGACCGGGCGCTACTGCTGGCGCACATGGCTCAAGAGTCGGGTACTCAGCGGCATTGATGGCCCCCTCATTGAGCCAGACCGGGTGACCGTCGCCTCCCTGCTGAGTCAGGCGGGCTATCGTACCGCCTGTATCGGCAAATGGCACCTGGGCTGGAACTGGGGCACCACCTCGGCCCACCAGCAGGACCCCGGTCTGTCGCCACGCTATGGCGAACACCTGGACTGGATCGACTTCCATCAACCGATCAGCAATGGGCCAACCACCTGTGGCTTCGATCATTTCTACGGCATCAGCGGTTCGCTGGACATGCCTCCCTACGTCTATGTTGAGGATGATCGGGTGGAGGCCCTACCCAGTGCCTGGGCTGGTCCCGGCGAGTTTGTACGGCCCGGACCACGGCAACCGGGCCTGCATGCCCACAATGTCCTGGGCCATCTCACCGACCGGGCTGTCCAATGGATCGGGCAACAGGATGATCAGCCTTTCTTCCTCTATTTCCCGCTCACCGCACCCCATGGACCAATCGCACCAGCACCCCAGTTCATGGGGCTCAGCGATGTCAGTCCGTACGCCGACTTCTGTATGGAAGTCGATCATCGGGTTGGACAGATCCTGGAAACCCTGCGCCGTTGTGGACAGGAAGACAATACCCTGGTCATCTTCACCAGCGACAATGGGGCCTCGGCCAAACCTGCCGAGTGCGCCATCCTGGAAGCCCATTACGGCCACCACTGCTCACAACGCTATCGCGGCTACAAGAGCGACATCTGGGATGGCGGCCACCGCCTCCCCTTTCTCATGCGCTGGCCCTCTGCCATCTCTGCAGGCAGCCGCTGCGATACCCCCATCGGTCTCTTCGACTTGATCGCCACCTGTGCTGAGTTGACCGGCCAACAACTACCGGACGATGCCGGCGAGGACAGTAACTCCTTCGCTCCGGCCCTGTTCGGACGCCCCATCGACACCTCCCGCCGCCCTGAACTGATCCACCATTCCATTGATGGTCGTTTCGCCATCCGCCAGGGGCGATGGAAGCTCTGCCGCTGTCCCGGCTCCGGAGGCTGGACCCTTCCTGACGCTCAGGCCCGCCAGGAGAGACTACCTCCTGTCCAGCTCTACGACATGGACGACGACCCCGGTGAACAACGCAATCATCAGGACCAACAACCGGCAGTGGTAGCCGAACTGACGGCCGCCCTCCACCGCATCATCATGCGCGGACGCAGTACCCCCGGACCAATCGTCTGCAACCACGGTCAACCCGGCAGCGATCGCTGGCCCCAGGTCGATTGGATCAGCGAAATACCGGAGCCCTTCATCATTGATGACTGACCATGAATCCAGCGGGAGGCGGGAGGCCGAAGGAGTGATCGGACCTCAGGTCCGTGGTCATAGGCGCCTGTAAGAAATAGCGACCGAGCATGTTCGAGCAGCTATGGTGAAGGCTTTGGCTCCGGACTCGTCAGTAAACACCGCCCAGGATACTTCAAGCGCTTCGTGTGCTTTTGCAACGTGACTGACAAGGCCAAGCCAGGCGACGTGTCAGTCTATTCCTTACAGGCTCCTAGCCCCGGGGCCATCCTGCTCCCCGCCACTACCGCCTCCTTGCCTGCTCGCGACAGGGCCTTGAGGGCCGCTTCGACCCGCAGGGCCTGGGAGCGATTGGCCACCGTGATGGTCCATACCAGACGCAGGGGTCCACGACCGCGCAGACTGCGGGCCGCCGTCCGTCCACCAGCACTGTGTTCGCCGAAGCGACGGACCACATCGGTGGTGGCCCCGGCGTACAGGGCCCCATCAACACGACGGATGAGATAGACCGACCAGCACCCGCCAGCATCACTCCCGGCAGGACTGGAAGCGGCGACACAAGGGCTGGTCATGACTGTAGAAACAACCAGAGGCGTCAGCCGACCAGGGCGGCGATCTCTTCTGGAGTCACCTGGCCAAAACGCTTGCCAAGCTGGACGCTGATCCAACTCTGCATGGCCGGGCTATAGCCCTTGGCCGGATCCACAGCCGCAACGGCGGCGTGCATGCGGGCATCCCGCCGGCCCCGTTCCTTCTGCTTGAGGGCGCCATTGACACGACGGGTCTCAATCTGCCGCTCACGACGGGAATCGAGACGAACCTTGCGACGCAGACCGATGGCCATGATGACATCCCTCACGAGCAGGTGGACAGATCACGGGGCGACAGGCCCCCGCGGGGGCAGGAACAATAGCCAGCAGAGCCGTGATGCAAGGGGAAAAGCGGCCATCGGAACCGGGAGGAGCGTGAGGACCGACATCAGCAGCCAGGCACTCTATGAGCTCGCAAGGAATAGACTGACACGTCGCCTGGCTTGGCCTTTTCGGCCCCGATTCCGCCGAAATCCTCACCATAGCTACGGCTATGGCTGCGGTTTTCGACGAAATCGGGACTCGAAAATGCACTGC
>SLQH01000417.1 GCA_007131555.1 Planctomycetota bacterium
CTTGCGCAGCACCATGTCCCGGAAGGCATCGTCCACATCAATGATCTCAAACAGGGCGGTCCGGCCCTTGTAGCCGGTATTGTTGCAATGATCGCAACCCTTGCCGTAAAAGAATGTCTGACCGGCGATCTGTTCACGGCTCAGACCCAACAGGCCGGTCTCTTCATCGCTGGGTTGATATGCCGCCTTGCACTTGGTGCAGATGGTACGCACCAAGCGTTGGGCAACGATGGTCTCCAGGGTGGCCGCCACCAGGAAGGGCTCAATGCCCATGTCCAGCAGACGGGTGACCGCCGTGGGCGCATCGTTGGTATGCAGGGTGGTGAACACGATATGACCGGTCAGCGAGGCCTCGACCGCGATCTTGGCGGTCTCAAGATCACGAATCTCACCAACCAGGATCTTGTCCGGATCCTGGCGCAGGATCGAACGCAGACATCTGGCGAAGGAGCGGCCGATCTCCTCCTCGACCTGGACCTGAACGATACCGTCAATCTCGTATTCGACCGGGTCCTCGGTGGTGATGATCTTGACGCCTTCGTCGTTGGCCTCATTGAGGGCAGCATAGAGGGTGGTGGTCTTGCCGGAGCCGGTGGGACCGGTCACCACAATGACGCCGTTGGGCTGCTGGATGACCTCACGGAAATAGTCGAGATTCTGCTCACCCATACCGATCTTGTCGAGGTCAAGGGACACCACGCTGCGATCCAGGATACGAATCACCACCGATTCACCGAACACCGTCGGCAGACAGCTGACACGCAGATCGACCGCCCGGCCACCGATGGTCACCCCGATCTTGCCGTCTTGAGGCAGACGCCGTTCGGCGATATCAAGATGCGACATGACCTTGATGCGGGCAATCAGGGCCGGAGCCAGACCCTTGGGCACCGGCAGCATCTCGTAGAGGACGCCGTCGATGCGGTTGCGGACCCGGAACTGCTCTTCGAAGGGCTCGAAGTGGATGTCTGAGGCCTGGGCCTTGACGGCCGTCAACAGGATCAGGTCGAGGAGCTTACGCACTGCGGCCGATTCCGCCTGGACCCCGACATCACCAGCGCTGGTCAACTCCTCCATGTCGGAGATGACATAGCCATCAAGCCCCTCACCGGTGTCCTCGATGGTCTGCTCATTGTATTGACGCAGCATGTCATCGATCTGGTTGTCAACCTCGACAACCTTGTAATAGCGCTCCAGGGCCCGTTCGATGGACGCGGCCGAGGTGAAGGCCGGCTTGATGGCCTCGACCCCGAGCATGAACTTGAGATCATCCAGGGCCTCGACGTTGTCGGGATCGGCAGTGGCTACGATGAGGGTGTCGCCATCGACCCGTACCGGGATGATGCCGTAGCTGTTGGCGACGTGCGCTTCAACCTTGGCCAGCAGGGGTTCGGGCAGGTCCATGCCGTCAAGCTGGACCATCTCGACACCCTTGAGCTGGGCGATGGCATAGACCACGGCGTCTTCACGCACCCCGCCATCCAGACAGGCCTGGTAGATGTCGGTGCCGTTCTTGCGGTGATCATTGTAGATCGCCTGGCCGGCGGCCTGATCGACCTCTTCCATGCGGTAGAGGGTCTTGAGCAGTTGTTTGGGATCAACGTTCACGGATCAAGATATCCCATGGGCTGAATGGTAGACAGACGGATTCACGCCTGGGCTTCGACCGGCGGAGCCTTGCCGGCCGCCTCCTGGACCTTGCGCTGGAGATAGTTGCCATCCTGGGCCTTGAGCATCATGTTGGCGAAATCGATGGTGCCCTGCTGATAGAGGCCGAACAGCCAGTCGTCCAGTAGGCACATGCCGACGTTGGAGCTGGTCTGGATGGTCGACGGGATACGGAAGCTCTTGTTCTCACGGATCATGTTGGCAATGGCTGGAGTCATCATCATCAGCTCAAAGGCCGCGACCCGACCGGGTTTATCACTGCGCGGCACCAGAGCCTGTGACAACACCGAGATCAGGTTGCCGGCCAACTGGGTGCGGATCATTTCCTGCTGGTTGGTAGGGAAGGCGTCGATGATACGGTCGACGGTTCGGGCGGCCCCGGTGGTGTGCAGGGTGCCGAACACCAGGTGGCCGGTCTCGGCGGCACTGATGGCGGCGCCGATGGTCTCCAGGTCACGCATCTCACCGACCATGATGACATCCGGGTCCTCACGCAGGGCCCGGCGGATGCCGTCAGCAAAGGTTGGCACGTCAATATGCAGCTCACGCTGATTGACCACCGACTTCTTGTGGTGGTGATAATACTCGATCGGGTCCTCAATGGTGATGATGTGACCGCAGCTTTCTTCATTGATGAAGTCAATCATCGTTGCCAGGGTGGTGGTCTTGCCGGAACCGGTGGGGCCGGTGACCAGGAACAGGCCGCGCGGCCGCATCAGCAGGTCCTTGATGTGCGGTGGCAGGCCAATCTGGTTGAAATTGAGGATCTCCGACGGGATCAGACGCAGACACAGGGCGTTATGGCCCTTCTGTTTGAAGACATTAACGCGGAAACGGGCCTTGTCGAAGTAGCCGATGGCGAAGTCGGTGGAGCCGGCCTCGGCCAGCTCGCGCTGGCCGCGCTCGCTGGTGATCTGCTTC
>SLQH01000443.1 GCA_007131555.1 Planctomycetota bacterium
CGGGGATCGTAGTTCTTGTAGATCCGGTGGCCGAAGCCCATCAGACGGAAGGGGTCGGTCTTGCTCTTGGCCCGCTCGAGGCAGTCCTCGGGGCGCAGACCGCCCTGGTGGATGGCATCAAGCATCTCCATCACGGCGACATTGGCACCGCCATGCAGGGGGCCCCACAAAGCGCTGACTCCGGCCGCGATTGAGGTGAACAGGTTGGCCTGGCTGGAACCGACCGTCCGCACCGTGCTGGTCGAGCAGTTCTGTTCATGATCGGCATGGAGGATGAAGATCAGGTTCAGGGCCCGGCGCACGTCGTCGTCCAGTACTGCCGGTTGGCCCGGCCAGGAGAACATCATGTGCAGGAGATTGGAGCAGTAGGTCAGCTGTTGGTCAGGGTAGATGATTGGCAGGCCGTTCTTGAAGCGGTAGATGTAGGCGGCGATGGTCCGGACCTTGCTGATCAGACGGGCCGCGGCCTCGCTGAACTGTTCGTCGTCATCCAGCGACAGCATGGCGGGGTGATAGCAGGCCAGGACATTGAACATCGCCGATAGACAGGCCATTGGCGGCGAGGAGGGAGGGAAGGCCTGGTAGACGTGGCGCATGCCCTCATGGAGATGGGCGTTGCTGGTCAGGCGCTGGGAGAAGGTATGGTATTCCTCGCCGGTCGGCAGCTTGCCGAAGATCAGCAGCAGGGCCACCTCGATGAAGTTCGGCGAATCGTTGAACTGCTCGATGGGGATGCCACGATAGCGTAGGATGCCCTGTTCGCCGTCGATGTAGGTGATCGCTGACTGGCAGGCGCCGGTGTTGCTCAGGCCCGGATCCAGGGTGATGCAGCCGGTCTGCTGGCGCAGTTGGGAGATGTCGATGCCGCGTTCGCCCTCAGATCCGGTGATGATCGGATAGTCGTGGCTCTGGCCGTCAATGGTGATGGTGGCGTGGTCGGTCATGCTTGGCTCCGTGCCGGCCATTGTTGGGGGGCCAGCGCCGGCACTATAGGATCGGCGGCGTCAAGCCAAGCACCAATCCTGACGTCATGCTTGGCTGATGAAGGTCGCTGTACCCTCGACCCAGTCGGCATCCCACAAGCGTGGCACCCGCAGGGGGCCAGCTAGTGGTCGGCTGGTGATGGTGTCACGCAGGCCGTCGACTACCAAGCCGGCCAGGGCGTCGAACAAGCCCCAGGCGGCGATGCCGCGAGGATAGAAGCACAGGTTGTTGCCGCCGAAGGTCTCGAAGAAGAGTTTGGGTTCCTGGGTGTTGGTGGTGACCTGCCATTCCCAATAGCGCTGCCAGAGCCGGCTGTAGTCCAGACCCAGATACCCAGCTCCGACATCACGCAGCAGGTTCATGGAGATCCAGCCGGGATTGGCGGCGACTCCGGCCAGGCCCAGCATGCTGTCGTGGTCGGCCATGTCTTCGTTGGCGTAGTCGCTATGACTACAGCCGTAGGTGCCCAGGCAGCGGGCGGTGGCCACCTCCAGGTCACGATGGAGGTGCTTAGGGTCAAGGCCGCAGTCGATGCCGGCCATGGCCAGGGGGACGGCCCCGTTGATGGTGTAGATGTGGGCGGCGTCCCAGCCGGGGATCTCGGCGCAGGACATGGTCTGGCCGGTCCACGGGTTGACCAGTTCGCCGGAGCGCTCCAGCAGCACCGCATAATGGTCGCCGAGCCAGCCCCGGCCTTCGATGTCGCGCCGCAACATGTCGGCCCGGGCCCGGCACAGGCCGACCATGGCGGCCTCGCCGAGGTGGTCGAAGATGTGCTCGCCGGCCACGAAGGCGGCCAGGGTCTTGGCCGCCAGATAGACCTGTTCGCGGCCGAACTGGACTGCCGGCGAGGCGTCGTCGATGGTATTGGCAATGCCCCGGTCGGGCACCCCGTTGCCGCTGCTGTCGGCGGCCACCAGGAAGCGCAGGTAGGCCCGTAGGGTGGCGGCATGGCGGCGGATGAGGTGGTCGCGCCCGGTCCGGCGCCAGCAGGCGGCGGCCATGATGAGGTAGTTGCAGGTCTCCTCGACGGCCATGTCGTGGCTGTAATACTGACGGGAGGCCTCGGCGTGGGCACCGGTGTCGTGGCTCAGGTACAAGGTGTCGGCGCCATCCGGGCCAAGGATATCGGTGCCCGGCAGGGAGAAGTCCGGCCAGCTGTCGAGTTCCATTTCCAGCAGTTCCGGCCACACCGCCAGGTAGAAGGGCGACTGGGTGAACTCGACATCGACCGTCGAATGGAAATAGCAGCTGCCTTCCCAGACGCTGAACCAGTCCTCGGCCCACCAGGTGCAGGCCAGCCAGCTGTGCAGGGTGTAGGCCAGCATGCGGTCGACGGCCACGCCCCGGTCATGGTCGGCACACAGGGCGTCGACCCGGTCGGCATTGGCCGGGATGGCGGCGGCGTGCTCCCGGGCCCAGGCCGTGACGGCGTCCAGGTCAGAATAATGACGGGCATAGCGGAAGGCCAGGGGCTGGCCCTTGAGGACCAGGGCCGGGGGCGAATGGGTGCACCAGGCCAGGTGCAGGCGGCCGACCTCCTCGTCCTGACCGGGGGCGAAGACCAGGCGCTGGCGCACGCCGGTAGCGCTGCGC
>SLQH01000234.1 GCA_007131555.1 Planctomycetota bacterium
ACATCATCGGCCACTGCGTTCCTGCCGACGCCAGCGCCCTGGGCTCAGGCCGGTGCGGTGGCGGAAATCGCGGCTGAAGGAGGCGACGCTGGCGTGACCGACGGTGGTGGCGATCCGCCGCAGGTCATGCGGCGTGTCGCGCAGCAGGGAGCAGGCCAACTGTAGACGGGCCTGGGCCAGGAACGCGCGGGGATGGTGGCCCCGGATCATCTGGTAGGCGCGGGTGAAGGCGTTGCGATGCATGCCGACCAGGGCGGCAAGGTCACGGACCCGCACCCCGGTGCCCAGCGATTGGCGGGCGTAGTCTTCAGCGGCCTGCACCCAGTTGGGCAGGGTGGCAGCGGTCTGGCGGTCGAGGCCCTGGGGCCGGCAGCGTTCGACCACCCAGCCCAGCCAGGCCGCCAGCAGGGTGTGGCAGCGGAAGCGTCCGAGGGCATCGTCCTGCCACCAGCGGTCGCAGACCTGGCGGATCATGCACTCGCTGGCCTCCTGCCAGGCCTCCGGCAGCACCAGGGGCAGGTCCAGGCCCCAGAGCTGCTGGGGGCCGGGCTGGTCGCAGACCGGTGCTTGGGGCCACCAGTCGTAGCCTGTCAGCTGGCGGGGGCGGGGCGTCACGTCGAAGTCCAGGCGGCGGTACCGGGCTCCAGCCGCAATGTGCAGATGACCGGCCTGGGCAGGATGCACCAGGAGCAGCTGACGATTGGCCAGGATGGTGCGGCGTCGGCCCTGCTGGAAGCTCAGCCCGCCTTCCAGGGCCAGGAGCAGGACCCAGCCGCAGCGTTGCCCCGGCAGGGCCTGCTGTCGCTGGGCCTTGTGCGGGGATTCATTGTAGGTGGCCAGGATGAACGGGGCGAAGTCGGCCGGCGGATGCTGGTGCGGCATGACCCTACTATGCAAAAAGAAATTCCAGATGCAAAAGGATATGTCATCTGGTGGCCTGGCTGCTGGATAATGACAGGAGTGTCCACCCCTTGGAGCCTGTCATGCCCATGACCACCGAGAACCGCAAGATGATCCGCCTGTTCGAGAACGCCCTGGAGCGGCGCTTCTATCGCCCCTTGGCCGAGGTGCCGTTGCAGGGGTTCTGGGAGCGTTCCTGGTTGACGCCCCAGGAGGGTTTCGCCCGTCCCATGACACCGGTAGTCAACGGTACCCCTTGGGGCGGCCTGGATGTCTACGGCTGGTTCATGGCCACGGTCGAGGTGCCGGCGGCGGCGGCCGGTCATCGTCTGGTGCTGCATCCCGGTGTGGGCGGCAAGGAAGGCCTGTTCTACCTCGACGGCCAGCCGCGTGAGGGCCTGTCGTGGGTCCGCTTCATCTTTCATGATCGTTCCCATCCCACCCTGATGGCGGTCGCCGAAGCAGGCCGTCGCTTGGTGGTCGGCCTGGAGATCCATGCCGGCGGCGACCAGAGGATCGCCCCGACCACCATCGGCATCTGGCAGGAGGAGGTCTATCAGCTCTGGCTGGATGTCCGGACCCTGCGTGAACTGCATGAGACGGTCACCGAGACCAGCCAGGCGGCCGCCGATATCGAACAGGGCCTGGCCCGCTGCGTGCGCCTGGTCGACCTGGACCTGCAGGATGAAGCCCTGGTTGCCGTCTGTGCCGAGGCCCGGTCGGTCCTGGCCCCGTTGCTGGCCCGCCGCAACGGTGATGACGCCCCCACCATGTACACCTACGGTCATGGCCATCTGGATGTCGCCTGGTGGTGGACCCTGGACGAGACGGCCCGCAAGATCAGCCGCACCCCGGCCAACCAGCTGTCCCTCCTGGAGGAATATCCCGAACACATCTTTGTGCAGTCACAGCCGGCCGAGTTCCTGATGCTCAAGCAGCGTCATCCTGAGGTCTACCGCCAAGTCCAGGCAGCGGTGGCGGCCGGGCGGATCGTCGCCGAGGGGGCGATGTGGGTCGAACCGGACGTCAACCTGAGCGGCGGTGAGGCCCTGATCCGGCAGATCCTGCATGGCAAGCGTTTCCTGGCCGAGGAGTTCGGGGTCGATGCGCGTCTGGCCTGGCTGCCGGACGTCTTCGGCTTCAGTGCGGCCCTGCCGCAGATCCTGGTCGGCTGCGGGGTGCCCTTCTTCGTCACCTCCAAGCTGTTCTGGGTTGAACGCGGCACCGCCGCCTTCCCCTACAACACCTTCCGCTGGCAGGGCATCGACGGCAGCCGGGTCCTGGCCCATACCATGCGCACCTACAACCAGGAGACCAATCCCGAATGCGTCCACAGCCATTGGGCGCGGCGGGCCGACCAGCGTGGCCCAGGCATGATGCTGCATCCCTACGGTCGGGGAGATGGTGGTGGTGGCCCATGTCGTCACCATCTGGAGTTCCGCCGTCGTCTGGCCGACCTGGCCGGTCTGCCCCGGCTGCGGGTGGCCTCGCCCCTGCAGTTCTTTGCCGACTACGAGGCGGCCGGCCATCAGCCGCCGACCTGGGTCGGCGAACTGTACATGCAGATGCATCAGGGCACCTATACCTCGCAGGGACGCCTGAAGCGCGGCAACCGTCGGGCCGAACTGGGCCTGCGCGAGGCCGAGTGCTGGGCGGCCCTGGCCGGGGCCGGGTTCGG
>SLQH01000221.1 GCA_007131555.1 Planctomycetota bacterium
CCGTGATCGCCTGACGCGGCACCGGCATGAAGGTCGCAAAGGCGGTCAGTTCAAGAAAATAGGCGCACGGCGCATGCAACCGGACCTCAAGGCGGTGATCATCAAGGACCGTGATGCCCAGATCTGCGTCACTATCTCCGCGATGGCGAGCTTCGGCCCCGGCAATGACATAGAGCTGATCCGCGTAGCGGGCCCCGGTGGCCGGATCAAGCACCCGCCGCCAGGCAAAATCGAAATCATGGGCGGTCAACGGCTGGCCATCACTCCAGGCGGCTGTCGGACGCAGGTGGAAGGTGTACACCAGGGCGTCGTCACTGATGTCCCAGCGCTCAGCCACACCCGGCTTGGGCTCCAAGGTCTGCGGGTCAAGGCTCGTCAGACCCTCGAATATCTGATTGATGATCGTGATCCCCGGCGATCCAGTCACCAGGCCGGGATCTATGGTCTCCGGTTCGCCACCATTGCTGAACACGAAGTGCCTGACATCCGCATCGCCGGAGAAACACCCGACTGACCCCAACAGGATCGCCAGCACCACAGTCATCACCGCCATCTGCCTGACCGTCATCGCCCCGCCCTCCACTGGCATGCTATGCTGCTGATCGCCACCGCTACGCAAGAGGCGCACGGCGACGATCAGATCTGGCATGAGCTACGGCGATTAGTACACTGTCAGGTATGGCACGCATCATCACAGCCTGCTGTCTGCTGCTATCGGTCCTGGGCTGGGCGGAAGAACGCCGGGCCGACGGCTTTCGTAATCGCCTGGACCGGGAGACGCTGGCCGCCTTGGAAGCCGTTGAGCGGATCGAAGCCCGCCTGGAGGATTATCGGAGTCTGGCACCCCAAGAACGCTGGCGCCGCGAATCGCGCATGCAACGCCAGCTGGAACGCCTGGTTGACCGCTGCTCTGGCACCCGCTATGAGAACAAGGCCCTGTATTACCTTGCCGCCTGGCGCATGACCTTTGCCGAAGGCGAAGACGTGACCCCCCTGCTGACCCGCATCCGCACTGGCCAACATCCCTCCTACAAACAACTTGCCCTGGTATTGCAGGCCCGGCACCATCTTCAGCAAGGCCGTATCCCTGAAGCCCGGCAGCTGGCCCTGGATCTGGTCGAAGACATCCCCGAGTTCCGCCCGGTACTCGACCTGATCACCCTTCACGAGCAGGTTGGCCGCGCTGCTCCACGCATGAGCGGCACCAACCTCAGTGGTGGACCAAGCGATCCCGTCAGCGAGCGCGAGGAACCCTGGTTGCTGTTGGCATTCATCGATCTGTCTGACCCGGAACAACGTTTCCGCATTGAAACCCTGGTCGATGAAATCGGGCATCGCTCATACCGAGACCAGTTCCGCCTCATCTGCATCAGCTTCGACGGCAATCCCCTGGGAGCGATGAACCGCCTGGGAGAGATCGGTGATGGCGCTGATCTTGACCTGTTGTGGGTCAACCCCAATCCCGAGGGAGACGCCGATACCTGGCGTGACGGCTGGCTGCTACCGCGCCTGCCGGTGACCGTATTGATCGGGCCGGCCCCTGGGCGCAGCATCATGGCGGTCGACCCCCAGGTCTCCGACCTGCGCCAACTGGTCGGGCGCTCCCGGTCTTCGTCGAATCGCGGCACCGGATGGGGCGGCATCAGGAACCGGCGACAACGACGCTGGAGCGACTGAATAGCTGGTGCTTGGCCCGCGCGCCTACGCCTAGTTCCTGTATTTTCGCCAACTGCCAGCCCGATCGGCGGCAGGACTCCTGTGCTACGCCTCGTAGATACCGCGACTCGCCATTACCTGCAGGCCTCAAAGGGGCTGAGGGCGATCACATCTTGGGCTCAACCAGCCATCTGCCGCAATGAGGGCATCTCGGCGTCCACGGTATGCAGTTGGGCGATCAGCCAGCGGGCTTCGGTACGAGCTGCGGCCAGATGGGCCTGGTCAGGGTGATGGGCCGCATCCAATTCAAGCAGACGCTGATGGACTGCCGGGGCATCCACCTCATCGGCCTTGATGAGGGATTCAGTGACCACGGCCACCTGATTGCGTTGAATCCAGGCCACGCCACCCCGGATGGCCACACGGGTCACGGGCTGGTCGCCAAGCACCAGACGACACATATCGTAGCCCAACAGACAGACCAGGGGAGCATGGCCGGGCAAAATGGCCAGTTCGCCCTGATAGCCCGGCAGCACAACGCGGTCGGCATTCTGGACGTGGGCAAAACCCTTGGGTGTAACGAAGTGGATGCGCAGCATGGCCGGTCAGGTCAGTCTGGATATCGCATGAGCACTGAGCATTTCAGTGCCCATGTGATGAGAGGGTACGAAAATATGAAGCCGCCCGCCGACTCGATGAGCGGCAGGCATCGCTGTCGTGCTCCTGATACTCAGGTCGCGGGTCAGCACTGCGGACCGCAGGGACTGGGCCATAACTGCCTGTTTCCTGAAACCATGTGGCTGGGCCGCCGGGGCCGATCGCTCGACCCCGGCAGGCACGGGCTTATAAGGCCCACTCACTTCAACCCCTAGGAGGCCCAGCCATGCGCATTCTTTCCTTCGATC
>SLQH01000352.1 GCA_007131555.1 Planctomycetota bacterium
AACTGCCAGCTGCAGAATCAGTCCTCGCGCTCCGGTGGCCGGCGGTCCTGCTTGCGGCGGGCGGTGCGGGCCTTGCCGTCGAGGCGGCGCTCGATGCTGGATCGGGTCGGACGGGTCGGGCGGCGTTGGCGCGGTCGGTGGGCGGCCTCGGTCACCAGTGCCGCCAGGCGTTCCACCACCAGTTGACGGTTGCGATGCTGGCTGCGGTCCTGGGCGCAGCGCAGGACGATGATGTCCCCGGCGCACAGGCGGCGACCGAGCAGGACACGCAGGCGCTGGCGTTGATCGGGGGCCAGGCCGACGAGATCGGCCAGGCGCAGATGTAGGACTACCTGGCTGTCGGTGGTGTTGACATGTTGACCGCCGGGGCCGCCGCCGTGGGTGGCGGTGATCACCAACTGCTCACGGCGGACCCGGATGCCGGGGGCCAAGCGGATCCAGCCATCATCGCTCATGTCTGTTCCGTCACCAGGATCTGATGGCTGCCAGCGGCCAGGTGACGGCCGTCGGTCAGGACCAGGGGGATGGGGCTGGTGATTGCAGTGGCGAGATCAGGCCCCTGGCGGGTCAGGCTGATGGTCAGGTGGCCGACTGGCAGAGGAACTGTGCCAGAGAAGGCCGTCAGGTCGCCGAGATGGGGCCGCAGGCTGGCGCTGGCCCAGCCGGCTTCCAGGGGTTCCAGGCCGAGGACGGTGTGGACCAGTTCGACCTCGGCCCAGGCCCCCCAGCCATGGCATTCGCTGCGGGGGTTGCCGTCGCTCTCCGGCCAGGTGCCGATGCCACCGGCCTGCAGGAGGGTCCACCAATGATCGAACAGGCGCCAGGCGGCGGTGGCGCAGCCGGCCCGGCGCAGGGCGGTGGCGAGGTGGGCGCGGTAATAGAAGGTGCGCGGCTGCACGGCCTCAGGATCGGCCAGGACGCGGGTCAGCACCGCTGCCGCCTGGTCGGCCGGCCACAGGTCGGCCAGGACCGCCTCGACCTGGGCGTGGACGCTGTGGCAGGTGGTGCCGGCGATGTCGCTCAGGCAGCCGGCGGCGGCGTCCCAGCAGTGCTGACGCAGGGCCTGGCGCAGGGCTTCGGCCTGGTCGCGCCAGCGCGGGGCTAGTTCTGGATAGCCGCACCAATCCTCAAGATCGGCCATCTGCCGGCAGGCCCCGGCGAGCATGGCGGCGATGATCGCCGAGCCGCCATCGGCGGCCTGGGGAGCGCAGCCGGCGGGGAAGGCCCAGTCGACAAAGGGGGCCTCGTCGATCGGCCCCGGCAGACCGTCGCTGCGGCAGCGGTCCAGGAACCAGGCGATGATGCCCCGGGCGCAGTCGAGATGGCGCCGGATCTCGGTGGTCGTGCCCCGGTACAGGCGCCATTCATCCAGCATGCCGATCCATTGCAGGCTGTAGGTGGCGATGACCTGTTCGAAGGACGACGGCCAATGGCTGTGCAGCAGGCCCGAGGGGCTGCGGCCAGCGGCGAGGTCGTCGATGCATTTGGCCACCAGGCGGCCGTCACCTGCGACCACATGGTGGTGACGGGCCTGGATGCGGGCATCGCCCGGAAACTGGGCCTGCTCCCAGGACGGGCAGTCGAAGAAGGTCTCGTGGGCGCAGGCATCGGCGGTGGCCCGGTTGACGGCGATCAGGCGGGACCAAGGTCGATCCTGGGGATCGTCGATCTGCCAGGCGATGGCCGGCTCCAGGGGATACCCGCTGCGTTGGGCCGTCACCGCCTCCAGGACCAGGGCCTGATCGGCGGTGACGAGGTCGATCACCAGGTAGCGGAAGGAGCGCAGCCATGGTGGCTGCCAGTGGCGAGAGCTGCCGCCATCGGCCAGTAGGAGGTCCTCTTGGCCCGGCAGGCGGCAGCCAGCGATGTGGTCACGGTCGCCCTTGCGGCCGTCATCTGGCAGGGGGGCCTCGCAGGAGGTGATGCGGATCTGGGCCCCGGCCCCGCCCGACCAGCGCAGTTCAGGATAGGCGATGGTCACCGTGCCGGCATCAAACACCAGCCGCCGCCGGTCATGGGCCGGACAGGACCATCCGGGGCCATCGTTGAGAGCGTGGCCGCTGCCGTCGAGCAGCCGCTGCCAGGCCAGGTCCTGACGGAGCATGGGCGGCAGGCCATGGTCGACCAGACGGCAACCGAAGGGTCGATTGCCCCAGGGATTGACGGCCGTCTGGCCCAGGCGCTGCGCTGCGCACCAGGTGCTGTCGAGGGTGCCGTCGAGCCAGCCCCAGGGATGCCGGGCGGCCTCCAGGCGTTCACCGGCACCGACCGCCAGATGGCCCCGGCCCAGGGTTTCACGGTGTTCATCGTAGGCCTGGCGGCTGTCATCGAGGCGGCAGCGCCAGGCCGGATCGCCACTGCCCAGGCCCAGTTCGTCGTCGTCGGCCACCACCACGAAGGCCGGTCCGCCGATCTGGCCCTTGCCGGCGGCGGGGCCCCAGTGGACCACCTCAATGGCCAGATGGTGGTCGCCGGCCGTCAGGTCGTCCAGGGTGATGCTGATCACCCCCCAGCGTTCACGGTCGCTGCGCGGCGGGCCTTCGCCGATCAGGCGACCG
>SLQH01000249.1 GCA_007131555.1 Planctomycetota bacterium
CGGGCTGATCTCGCCGATCTCATCCAGCAGGAGGGTGCCGCCATCGGCCTGGACGAAACGTCCCGGACGGTCGCGATGGGCTCCGGTGAAGGCGCCGCGTACATGCCCGAACAACTCGGACTCCAGCAGGCCATCCGGCAGGGCGCCGCAGTTGACGGCCACAAACGGTCCGGCAGCTCGCGGGCCGGCAGCGTGGATGGCCCGGGCCACCAGTTCCTTGCCGGTCCCGGTCTCACCGTTGATCAGCACCGTGCTGGTGGACGCCGCGACCGCCGGCAGCAGCTGCAGGATGGGCCGCATGGCCGGGCTGCAACTGACCAGTTCGCCGATGCGGAAGCGTTCGGCCACGGCCGCCCGCAGGTCTTCGATCTCGCGCAGGTCGCGGAAGGTCTCGGCGCCTCCGATCACCTGCCCATCGGCATCACGCAGGGCGGCGGTGGAGATGCTGATGGCAATCCGCCGCCCGGTGGCATCGACGAACCAGCAAGGCATGTCGATCACCGGTCGGCCGTCAGCCAGGGTCTGGCGTAGCGGACAGGCGATCTCGCACAAGCTGGAGCGGAAGACCTCGCTGCAACGCCGGCCCAGGGCCTCGGCCCGGGGAATGCCGGTGATCGCCTCGGCAGCCCGGTTGAAGGAGGTCACCCGCCACTGGGCATCGACGGTGAACACCCCATCGGAGATGCTCTCCAAGATGCTGTCGGTACTGTGGCTGGGCTCAGGCATGGGTTGGTCCGATCACTGCACGAAAGCACCATGGTCAGCCCCAGTGGCGATCAGGCAAGGGCCGCTGGGGCTGACCCTGGCTGCACCGTCGGCAAGCCTGCGCTTGCCCCGCCGTCGCAGGCGGTGAGACTGCCCCCTTCCCGTGCATCCTCATCAGCCTTCCCCAGGAGCCCCACCATGCGCATTCTGTTGACCACCACCAGCTATCAGGACACCCCCGGTGCCCATCATGACTTCCTGGCCGCCTCCGGCTTCGAGGTGGTGCGGGCCAGGGGCCCTCTGGGTGAGCAGGCGATGCTCGATCTGATCGCCGGTGAGGGCTTTGACGGTCTGCTCAATGGTGATGACGCCATCACCGCCCAGGTCATCGACGCCGCCCTGCCGCGCCTGAAGGTCATCGCCAAGTACGGCATCGGCCTGGACTCGATCGATGTCGCCCACGCCACCGCCCACAAGATTCCGGTGCTGTTCACCCCTGGCGTCAACCATACCACCGTGGCCGAGCACACCATCGCCCTGATGATTGCCGTGGCCAAGCACTTCTGGGTTCATGCCAAGGCGGTCAAGGCCGGGCAATGGAAGCGGGTCACCGGCAGCGAACTGTACGGCAAGACCCTGGGGGTGCTGGGCATGGGCCGCATCGGCAAGGAGGTCATCACCCGCTGTCGGGCCTTCGGCATGGAGGTCATCGCCCATGACACCTACTGGGATGAGGACTTCGCCGCCGCCCATCAGGTCAGCCGCGCCACCGATGCGGCAGCGGTGATCGCCGCCGCCGATGTGCTGTCGCTGCACACCAACCTCAGTGATCAGACCCGCCACATGATCAATGCCGACAGCATCGCGACCATGAAGGACGGGGCCATCATCGTCAACACCGGCCGGGGTGGCCTGGTCGACGAGGCCGCTGTCGCCGAGGCCTGCCGCAGCGGCAAGCTGACCGGCTACGGGGCTGATGTATTGGGTCATGAGCCGATGCAGGTGCCGCATGTCTTCCAGGACATCGACAACATCATCATCACCCCCCATGTCGCCAGCCGGACCTTCGAATCGGTCGAGCGGCAGGCCATGCGGGCCACCAAGAACATCGTCAACTTCCTCAAGGGCGACAGCGACTATATCCAGGCCAACAGCTGGTGATTGGCGTGCCCTTCTCCTGACTTCCACATCTCCACTGCACAAGGAATCGTTCATGTCCGATACCACCTATGTCATGTCCCCGGCCTTCCACGAGGCTATCGCCAAGGCCGCCTTCGCTGCCCGAGGTTACACCGCTGACGAATGCACTGATGCCGCCCGTTTCTGCCACCTGGCCGCTTGGCATGGCATCAAGACCCACAACCTGATCAAGGCCGTCCATCTTGACGAGCTGTTCGGCTCCAAGGTCGGCGGCTGCGTGCCGGGGGCCGAGATCACCCGTCTGCCCCAGCGCTTCCCGGCCATCGAGCGCTGGAATGGCAACAAGAAGCTGGGCCAGAGCTGCGCCTTCGCGGCCATGGATCGCTGCATGGAACTGGCCGACCAGTACGGGGTCGGCATCGTCACCATCGACAACGCCTTCCATTATCTGTGGGGCGGCGGCTACGTGATCGAGGCGGCCCAGAAGGGCTATCTGGCCTATACCTGCTGCACTGCCGGCACCAGCGAAGTGGTGCCCTTCATGGGCAAGGTTCCGACCATGGGCACCAATCCCCATAGCTGGGCCTTCCCCACCACCGCCCAGATCGGCTACCCCCTGTGCATCGACTGGGCCACCAGCACCGTGGCCATGGGCCGGGTCCAGCAGTTCCTGCGCGAAGGCAAGCAGTTACCGCCCGGAGCCGCGGTTGA
>SLQH01000496.1 GCA_007131555.1 Planctomycetota bacterium
AGGACAGCGTAACAGGTCTGCTGAATTCGGCCAGCAGATATGCGTCCAGACAGATCAATCGTAATGCCAGTCTGTCCCAACTGAACCTGTTCTGTATCGGACATCAAGGACCCGGCAAATCGGGACAGCCGATATTCCGCGTCTTGCTGATGATCTTCGTTCCATCCCGAAAACCAAACCAGAGTAGACTGGTCTGAACCTATGCATACACTTGAGTACAGACAGAGAAACGAAATGATCAATGACTTGAAATACAGTGCCAAGATAAGACCTCGTTTCGAAACTTGAATGCATACCGATTGGCCAACAACATCAGCAACGTTTGCCATCTCCATGAACTCTCCCTATCCGGGAATCAATGGACCACTCAGCATCAACATTGAAGCGTACGCTTTACATAGTTAGAGCACACCATTCATAACACGATCAAGACAGACTCTCCGTAGGCGTGTATGACACTGCTCCAGAAGGGTCAGGGCTGTCAGGACCACCCGGTACCACTACAACCTGTTCTCTCATATCATACTATCATCATCGCTCCCGCGTATCCATCACAATCGTCACCGGGCCGTCGTAGTTCAGGGCGACCTGCATGTGGGCGGCGAAGCGGCCGCGCTCGACCGGGCGGCCGAGTTGGGTCTCCAGGGCTTGGCAGAAGTCCTCGTAGAGGGTTTCGGCCAGGGCGGGCGGGGCGGCGGCGGTGAAGGAGGGGCGATTGCCCTTGGCGGCATCGGCATAGAGGGTGAACTGGCTGACCACCAGAGCCTCGCCAGCGATATCATGCAGGCTGCGATTCATCCGGCCGGACTCGTCGGGAAAGATCCGCAGGCGGGCCAGCTTGCCGCTCAGCCAGGCGATGTCCTGGGCCTCGTCATCGGGTCCACAGCCGAGCAGGATCAGCAGGCCCGCGCCGATGGCCGCCACCTGCTGGCCGTCCACCGTCACGCTCGCCTGGCTGACCCGCTGCACCACTGCCCGCATAGCTATTCCTCGATGGCTGCCAGGCGCAGCAGCAGAGGATCGGCGATGCCGGCCTCAGCAAAGCCCCGGGCCCGTAACACGCAGGCTGGGCAACGGCCGCAGGGCGGCACCTGGCCCTCGTAGCAGGTATGCGACCAGGCCAGCCAGGGCAGGGCGCCTTCGTCACGGGCCAGAAGCACGGCCTCGGCCTTGGAGCGATGCATCAGCGGGGCATGGATGGTGAAGGGGCGCTCCATGCCCAGACGCAGGCTCTGTTCCAGGGCCCGCATGGTGGCCTCGCGGCAGTCCGGGTAGCCGGAATAGTCGGTCTGACAGACCCCGGTCACCAGTTCGGTGACCCCCAGTTGATAGGCCCAGGCGGCGGCCAGGGTCAGGAACAGCAGGTTGCGCCCCGGCACGAAGGTGGTCGGCAGGCCGTCGGGGCCGCCCTCGGCGCAGATGGGGCCGGTGGCGGTCAAGGCATTGCCGCCCAGGCTGGCCAGACTGGTGACCGGCAGTTCACGATGCTCGGCCACGCCCGCCAGGGCGGCGATGCGGCGGGCGGCATCCAGCTCGACCCGGTGGCGCTGACCATAGTCGAAGGCCAGGGTATAGACCCGCTGACAGCGCCGCTTGGCCCAGGCCAGGACGGTGGTCGAATCCTGCCCACCGGACAGGGCCACCACCGCCGCCGGCCACTGCGTTGCACCATCGCTCATGGCGGCCAGGATAGCCACCCCGGCACCCGCCGACAAGGCGCTTGCCCACCACCGTCAGGAACCGCATGCCCACCCTGCATCTGATCGGCGACAGCATCTCCATCGCCTACGGCCCCCATCTGGCGCTCGCCCTGCCCAGTGGCTGGTCCTATTCGCGCATGGGCGATGAAGCGCTCGCCCGGCGCGATCTGGACCAGGCCGTGGGTGCCAACGGCGGCGACAGCGCCCGGGTCCTGGCCCACCTTGAGACCCGGCCGGACGGGCCGATCTGGGACCTGTTGCTGCTCAACTGCGGCCTGCATGACCTCAAGCGCCTGCCGCCCGATGACCGCTTCCAGGTCGCCCCCGACGCCTATCGCCGCAACCTGGCCGGGATCATCGCCCAGGCCCAGCGGCTGACCCGGAGGCTGGTCTGGGTCAGCACGACGGCGGTCGACGATGCTCTGCATGCCGCCCGTGGCTGCGGGTTCGCCCGCCGTGATGACGATGTCATCAGCTACAACACCATCGCCGACGCGGTGATGGCCGCCCATCAGGTGCCGACGATCGACCTGGGCGGCTTCACCCGCAGCCTGGGCCACGGCCCGGACACCTTCAGCGACGGGGTCCATTTCCACGATCACATCGCCCAGCAGCAGGCCGCCCATCTGGTCGGCGCGTTGGGTCCACATCTGGAGTCCCTGACATGAGCAGCACCCCGCCCCCCAACGTCATCTGGATCTTCGGCGATCAGCATCGGGCCCAGGCCCAGGGCCACATGGGCGACCCCAACGTCTGCACCCCCAACCTCGACACCCTGGCCGAGGAGGGCGTGACCTTCACTAATGCCGTAGCCAGCTGCCCCTGGTGCTGCCCCTTCCGTGGCTCCCTGCTG
>SLQH01000562.1 GCA_007131555.1 Planctomycetota bacterium
CGGGACTCGAAAATGCACTGCGCTTGTGCTCGGTCGCTATCCCTTACAGACTCCTGGGATCGCCAAGTTGTACTTGGCCCTGGGTCTGGCCATGTTCTGATCTGGATTGCAACCCTGAAAGGGTTGCGCAGGCCTACGCAACCCCTTCAGGGTTGATGACATCCGACCGCCGCCAGCGGGAGAAGCACCCCGGCCAGCGTCGCCGAGCTTTTGCTTGAGTAATGCCATCGGGCACCATTATGGCGCCCTCGCGCCGTCCAGGTTGTCGGCGTCTGGCCGCGTCCGGCCTTCCATCCTCGTTCGGGCAGCAGTCCCGAAGCACCATGCATGTCTGCGGAGCACGTCCATGCCCAAGATCCCCATCAAGAAGATGCGTAATTTCGGCATCATCGCCCATATCGACTCCGGCAAGACCACGGTCTCGGAACGGGTCATCTACTTCACCGGCAAGAGCCACAAGATCGGCGAGGTGCATGAAGGCGCCGCGACCATGGACTGGATGAAGGAAGAGCAGGAGCGCGGTATCACCATCACCGCCGCTGCCACTTCAGTCGAATGGCGGGGCCATTACCTGAATGTCATCGATACCCCGGGACACGTCGACTTCACCGCCGAGGTCGAGCGCTCCTGCCGGGTGCTGGATGGCGCGGTGGTGGTGTTCTGTGCTGTTGGCGGGGTCCAGGCCCAGTCTGAGACGGTGTGGCGCCAAGCTGACAAGTACAAGGTGCCCCGCATGGTGTTCGTCAACAAGATGGACCGTGTCGGTGCCGACTTCTTCTCAGTGGTCGACCAGATCCGTGAGCGTCTCGACGCCAATCCCCTGCCCATCGCCTATCCGGTTGGTGGTGGCGACGAGCTGCAAGGCATCATCGACCTGGTCGGTTGGCGCTATCTGCGCTTCGAGGGCGCCAATGGTGAAAAGGTCACCGAACTGCCGATTCCCGATGATGAGATGGAGCGGGCCACCGAGCTGCGCCAGACCATGTACGAACAGGTGGCCCAGGAATCAGAAGACCTGATGGAGAAGTACCTCGAAAACGAGAGCCTCTCCCAGGAAGATCTCATGGTCGGCATCCGTGAGGGGGTCAAGCACTACCTCTTCCAGCCGGTGCTGGTCGGTTCGGCCCTCAAGAACATCGGCGTCCAGCTGATGATCGATGCCGTGGTGGACTATCTGCCCAATCCTGAAGAGGTCCACAGCATGAACCAGTTCGCCCTGGAGGACACCCTCCACCAGGAGCCCATCCCCACCCATCCCGATCCCGATGCCCCTCTGCGGGCCTTGGTGTTCAAGATCATGACCACCCCGCATGGCGAACTGTCATTCGTGCGGGTCTATCAGGGCACCTTGCGCACTGGTGACCAGATCTTCTGCCCCAATCAGCAGAAGAAGGAGCGGGCCTCGCGCCTGGTCAAGCTGCACGCCATGCAGCAGACCGCCATTGACGAGGTGGCGGCTGGTGACATCTGCGCTGTGGTCGGCCTCAAGTTCGCTGCTACCGGCGAGACCCTGACCCCAGAGAACAACCAGGCGGTTCTCGAAGGCATCACCTTCGCCCGCCCGGTGATCTCGATGGCCATCGAACCCAAGTCCAACCAGGACAAGGAGAAGCTGGCCCACGCCCTGGCCAAGATGGAGCGTGAAGATCCCACCTTCCAGCGCCATATTGATCCCGAAACCGGACAGTTGATCATCTCCGGCATGGGTGAGTTGCACCTTGAGGTGCTTCAGCATCGCATGCTGGATGACTTCAAGGTCGACGCCACCGTCGGCAAGCCGCGGGTGAGCTACCGCGAAACCATTACCAAGGAATGCGAGGTCCGCGGCAAGCACGTCAAGCAGACCGGCGGTTCGGGCCAGTATGGCGATTGTATCGTCAAGATCCGGCCGATGACAGATGAGGAACGGGCCACCGGTGAGGAGTTCGTCTTTGTCAATCAGATCAAGGGCGGGGCCATTCCCAAGGAATACATCCCGGCTATTCAAGAAGGCTGCAAGGCTGAATTGACGCGGGGTCATGTCGCTGGCTATCCGGTCATTGGCGTTCATGTGACCCTGGTCGATGGCAGCTTCCATGCTGTTGACTCCAGCGAAATGGCCTTCAAGGCGGCCGGCCAGCTGGCCATCCGTCTGGCCTATGACAAGCTGGGCGTGCAGATCCTTGAGCCGTGGATGAAGGTCGAGGTCGAAAGTCCGGACGAGTTCACCGGCAACTGCATCGGTAGCCTGAACTCCAAGCGGGCCATGATCAGCGAGACCCTCAACCGTGGTTCGCTGGCGGTGATTCGCGGCGAAGTGCCGCTGGCCGAGATGTTCGGCTACACCACCGACCTGCGTTCGCTCACCCAGGGCCGGGCCAGCTTCACCATGGAGCCGGCTGACTACAAGGCGGTGCCGCAGAGCATGATCAACGATATCGCCAAGAAGAGCTGACCGACGTCATCGTGTGTTCAGACCATCGGCCACAGCCGGACCGCGTTAGCGGTCCGGCTGTGGCATGTCTGGGTGTCAGGAGTCTTAATTGCTGCCCATGATCACGAGTCGCGGTGTC
>SLQH01000520.1 GCA_007131555.1 Planctomycetota bacterium
AGGGTGAAGGCGCAGCTGTGGCTGCGACCATCGGCGGTGGTGCAGGTGATGCGGCGGCCGTCGAGATCAATGGTGCAGTCCACCGATGGGGCTCCAGCCAGGGCGAACAGGGCGTCGATCTCGGCCGGGGGCAGTTCGATGGCCAGCATGCCGCCGTTGAACATGTTCTGGCGGAAGATGCGGGCGTAGCCGCTGGCGATGACGACGGTGATGTCATTGACCTCCAAGGCCCAGGGGGCGTGCTCACGCGAGGAACCGCAGCCGAAGTTGCCACGGGTGATCACCACCTTGGCCGCCTCCAGCACCGGCCCCTTGGGGTCGAAGCCGGGCAGGACCAGGTCCTCCAGCAGGTAGGGCTTGAGGGCCTCCTTCTTGACCTCGGTCAGGTAGCGGGCAGGGATAATCTCATCGGTGTTGATGTCGTCGCGATCGAGGAACAACACCGGTCCGCCGAAGTGCTTCATGCCTGGGCCTCCTGAGTGATGAAGGGTCGAGGGTCGACCAGCCGGCCGCTGATGGCGGCAGCGGCGGCACTGGCCGGGGAGCAGAGGTGGACCATGCCACCGGCGCCCATGCGGCCCTGGAAGTTGCGGTTGGTGGTGGCGGCGCAGACCTCGCCGGGAGCCAGAACCCCGTTGGACATCCCCAGGCAGGCGCCGCAGGTGGGGTTGGTGACGCAGAAGCCGGCGGCCCGGAACAGCGCCAGGGTGCCGTCGGCCAAGGCGGCGTCGAAGATGGCGGGCGTGGCCGGGGAGACGATGCCGCGCACCCCGTCAGCCACCCGGCGTCCACGCAGGACCCGGGCCGCCTCATGCAGATCCGACAGGCGGCCATTGGTGCAGGAGCCGATGTAGACCTGGTTGACGGGATGCCCTTCGGTCTCCAGGGCGGTCAGCGGACGCACCTGGTCGGGCTTGTAGCCGATGGTGGCCACCGGTTCCAGGCGACTGGCATCAAGGCTGATCTCGCGGGTGTAGATGGCGTCAGGATCAGAACACCAGCGCTGCGCAGCGGCCAGGGCGGCAGCGCGATCGTGCTTGTAGTCGGCGGCGATGAAGGGCCACAGATAGTCGATGGTGGTGGCATCCGGCTGACAGACGCCGCAGGTGCCGCCGGCCTCGATGGCCATGTTGCACAGGGTCATGCGCTCATCCATGGTCATCGCCGTGACCGTATCGCCGACGAACTCGATGACCTGATCGGTGGCCCCGTTAACGGTCAACTCGGCGATCACCGCCAGGATGACATCCTTGGCATAGACCCCCGGCGACAACTGGCCGGTGATGCTGACCCGCAGGCTGCGCGGCTGACGGAAGGCGCAGACCCCCTTGAGGATGCCGACCTCCAGATCGGTGGTGCCCACCCCGGCAGCGAAGGCCCCAAAGGCCCCATGGGTGCAGGTATGGCTGTCACCCATGATCACCGTCGCGCCAGGGCGGATGAAGCCCTGCTCCGGGAACAGGGCATGGCAGACGCCGTTGGCGCCGATGTCGAAGAAGTCCGTGATACCGTGGCGCTGGGCCCACTCCCGCAGCATCCGCCCCTGGACGGCCGTCTTGCTGTCCTTGGCCGGGGTGACGTGGTCGATCACGGCCTTGATCCGGGTCGGGTCGCAGACCCGGTCCTTGCCCCGCCACTCAAGGTCGGCGATGGCGATCGGGGTGGTGATCTCGTGGCACATCACCACATCAATGTCGATGACCGAGGTGCCGGGAAAGGGCTGATCGCGCAGATGCGCGGCAAAGATCTTCTCGGTGATGGTCTGGCCCATGGTCGCCTCCCTCGCACGCTGGATGGGGCGGACACCTTCCTGGGCCGTAGCGCTGACGCAAGATCGAATGCGCCCAGGTCGCGGCAGCGGGACAGGGGCCTCTCACGGAGGCACGAAGATCACGGAGGGAAGCCCTTTCTTTCCCCCTCTCCGTGATCTCTGTGGCTCAGTGAGAAAATAGATTGGCCTCCGGCCACCACACAACCTCCAACCTCGCGGACGGCGACCGGGAACGGAGCGCGGGGAAGACATGCCTCTCACGAAGGCACGAAGATCACAGAGGGAACCTGTAGAGCAGACGACGCCTGCTCCTCCTGAGCAATCCCCCACGATCACACCTTGGCCGGGGCGGCCCGGCCCTATCCTGCCACCACCCGTCCTGGAGTCAGCATGTCCACCACCGCGCCGCCGTCCTTCGTCCTCACCTGTGATGCCAGCAGTCAGGGCAGTCTGTCCGTGACCTGCCAGGCCGGCGACGGCGGTCGCTGGACGGTGCTGGTGCAGGCCGGGGACCAGGGCTTTGATGGGTCCTGCGCCTTGAGCCTGAACCTGCCCTGGAGTACCGGGGCGGCTCCGTGGTTCCTGCTGCCCGGCTTCTTCTACGGCCAGGGGCGCGACGATCCGCGCCTGCACTATCCCCGCCTGGGCCAGGATCCCGCTGATCCCTGGTGCGCCCCATCCTGGGACTTCGCCCTTGATCGGGCCGCCGCTCCCTTGCTGCTGGCCCACCGTGAGGGCCGCTGGTACGGCCTCGACTGGGACCCGCACTACCACCTG
>SLQH01000174.1 GCA_007131555.1 Planctomycetota bacterium
CCAGGCGAGGTCAGCGGCGTTGTGGCACGGTAAAAGTCAGGTCTGGATATGCAAACAGGTAAGACCGGGGGCGCCGAGAGATGAGCGCCCTTGACCAGGGTATAACCATTGGCATGCTAAAGGTATGAAAACGGCCGTGTCGGTACCAGACGATGTCTACCACGCCGCAACCCAGCTTGCGGCCGCTCGTCAGACGTCACGCAGCGCGGTGTTCACAGAAGCCCTGCGTGAGTACCTGGACCGCCATCGCCGTGATAATCTGACCCAACGGATCGATCAGGCCCTGTTGGCGGCGACTGAAGACCGCGATCCTCTGGTGGTCGCCCGAGGCCGGGCCCAGTTACGGAAGCAGGACTGGTGAGGCTCCGGCGCGGCGATATCTGGCTGGCTGATCTGGGCGAGCCACGCGGCAACGCCCCAGCCTACCATCGTCCGATCCTGGTCGTCCAGGACAACCACTTCAACGACAGCCGTCTGGCCACGGTGATCGTCGTCTCGCTGACCAGCAACCAGGCCCTGGCCGCCTGCCCTGGCAACGTGATGCTCAGCGCTGCTGAATCCGGACTCGACCGGGACAGCGTCATCAACATCACCCAGCTGGTGACCATCGACAAGGACGACCTTATCGATCAGGTCGGAGCGGTGGCCCAGGCGACCCTGGAACACATCGCCCATGGGCTGGCGATGATCCTGGGATTGGACTGACCTCTGTGTGCACCTGAAAGGCATCTCTCATGAGCGAACCCGCCCCCGAATCCCTCAGCAACCAGGTCAGCGGCCTCTATGATCAGGCCTTGAACACCGTTACCGAATTGGCCACCTTGTTCAGCGGCCGGATATTGGCAGCCATCGCCATCCTCTTCGTCGGCTGGATCGTCGCCCGGCTGATCCGTAACACCACCCGCCGCCTGACCCTCAAGGCCAAGCATATCGATGATGCCCTGTCGTCCTTCGTCACCAGCGTGGTCTACAGCGTGTGCTGGGTCTTCATCTTGTTGGCGGTGTTGGGCACCCTGGGGGTTCAGACCACGGCCTTCATCACCGTCATGGGTGCCGCCGGCCTGGCCGTCGGTCTGGCCTTGCAGGGCTCCCTATCGAATCTGGCCTCGGGCCTGCTGATCATCATCCAACGTCCCTTCAAGGCCGGGGACTTCGTCGACTTCAATGGCTGCAGCGGGGTCATCCGCGACATCGACCTGCTGACCACCACCCTGACCACTCCCGACAACCGCATCCTCATCGTCCCCAACTCCCAGGTCACCGGCAATACCATTGAGAACTTCACCCGCGAGCCCAAGCGTCGGGTGGACTTCACCTTCGGGGTGGCCTACGCCAGCGACATCGATCATGTCAAGCGGGTGGTACTGGACGAGTTCAGCAAGGACGAGCGCATCCACCCCGACCCGGCTCCGATGATCCGGCTCAAGGAGATGGCCGACAGCAGCCTGGACTTCACCGCCCGGGTGTGGACCGATACCGCCAACTACTGGAGCCTGTACTTCGACATGATGGAAGGCATCAAGAAGCGCTTCGATGCCGAGGGCATCGAAATCCCGTTCCCGCAACGCGATGTCCATATGCGCACCGGGTGACAAGCCCGACAAGCGGCGACCCGTACACGTACAGCCACTGTGGAGATCACCATGCGTAGCGCCCTGCTCCTCCTGATGCTGCTCGGCCTGGGCCATGCAGCCGAAGACCGCGCCCTCACCCATCATTTCACGGTTGCCGACAACGATTACTGGCTGCAGATGAACGGACGTCGAGAAGGGCGCTCCTACGTCTTGGAGTATGCCGTGATCTGCGCCCACAGCACCAACAGCATCATCAAGGCCAGTCAGGACAACGATGGCCCCATTGCCCTGACCATCAATGATCAAGACTTTGACCCGGGTCTAGGACACAACATCTATCTCGTCCTCCCGGGACGAACCATCCCTGTCGGCAGCCTGCGCGGACCCAGCACCAGGGCGGCCATGGTCGTGTACCTGGAGTCCCTGGCTCAACACCTCCTCAATCCCGACAGCGATGATCGCAGTCAGGAGCCGATAGTCGGTCCGGCACCTGACGCCGAGCCATGACCAAAGCAGTGACGACAGCCGCTTGTACCCGTCCGGGGCCTGGTAAGGCTGCCGTCCATGGAACGCATCCTGGAAGTCCTCACCATCTGCCTGCCGGTCTTCGCCCTGATCGGCCTGGGGATCGTCTTGCGCCGCAGCGGGCGGATGAACGATGACCATCAACAATTTCTCACCTGGTTCATCAACACCCTGTGCCTGCCGGCCCTGATCTTCGTCAACGTCGCCAGCGAGGATTTCGCCCGCCTCATCAACCTGCCGGTGATCAGCGCCACCCTGGGGGCAACCCTGATCGCCGCCCTGATCGGCCTGGCAGTGGCCCGCGCCGGCCGTCTGGCTCCGGCCTTCGCCGGCCCGGCCATCTTTGGCGGCTACTGGGCCAACGTCACCTATCTCGGCTTCCCACTGGCCCAGAGCGCCTATGGCAGCCTGGGCCTGACCATCGGTTCGGTGGTCAACG
>SLQH01000475.1 GCA_007131555.1 Planctomycetota bacterium
CTGCTGCGTCAGGGATCCTATGTGGTCCATGATGTTCGGGTCAGGATTGGTCATGCGGTGCCGGTCAAGCAGGCCATCATCCGTTCCATGGGCGACAACGATGTCCGTCGTCGCATTAATGCCGATTCTCGTCCTGGGCTTCATGTCAGTACCCATTACACCATGACCCGTTTGTATGCCGGTTTTGAATCAGTGCGGGTTGGTTGGTTGGTTGGTGGTGGCCTGTCCTTTGACAGCCATCATGGTGATGGTAGTTCGGTGCGTGATGTTCCCGGTGGTGTCCAGGCGGCAGGGGCTCGGGTGTCCTGTCATGCCGTGAGTCTGCATGGTCACGCAGGTCTGGCCCTGCGCTTTGATACCGGGGCCTGGCCGCGTCTGGCCCCGCGGGCTGTGCAGGTGGAAGCTGGGCCGTTTGTCGGCTATGGTCTGGCCCTGGTCCAGAGCGATCTGGTCAGCGCCAATACCAGTGATATCGGTGATTATGTCACCTTTGGTGGTCAGGCTGCTGTGAGCATGGCCATCGGCCGTATGGCCAGAGTTGAACTTGCTGGTGGCTATCGGGTCTTCTACGCCGATGTCGAGTGGGGCGATCATACCCGTCGTTCATCGCTGCGTGGACGCGGCCTGTTTGCAGCCCTGGGTATGGGCTGGGACCTGTAATGTCATCGTATCCGTTTGCGTTGTTGTCGACGTGCGTTGCGTTGTGTTCGACGTGATACATTCATGTTCATGCATAGAAGGAGTCTTATATGCGTATTCGTCATGCTCTGTTGGCCATTACGGCCATGGTCATGGCCACTGTGGCGGCCGAGGAGGGCGCTGATAATCCGGTTGTGGTGATCACCACCAGTCATGGTGATATCGTCTGCGAGTTGTTTGCCGATCAGGCACCGGAAACCGTCAAGAACTTCGTTGCTCTGGCCGAAGGCACCAAGGCCTGGACAGACCCGGCCAGCGATGAGAAGCGTCAGGAGCCGTTTTATGATGGCCTGACTTTTCATCGGATCATCAAGGGCTTCATGATCCAGGGTGGCTGTCCCTTGGGCAGTGGTGAGGGAGGTCCCGGCTACAATTTCGCTGATGAGATCAATCCCAAGCATCTCAAGATTGACTCACAAAAGCTCTTTCCTGATGGTTTTGCCGGCCAGGCCCATCCCATTGGTGCACAAATCGTCCATCATATGCAGATGGCATGGTTGCGTCACCACATGCAGCAGGCTGGCGCTGGTCCACAAACCGGCCAGGAGGAACTCCAGCAGTTGCAACAGCAGGCCATTCAGGCCCTCCAGGCCATGACCCAGGAACAGGGTCCGGAAGGCTTCATTCGTGTCATGGGCCAGGATCCTGACCAACTGCTCAACATGACGGTGATGGATGTCAACAAGGCTCAGGGCTATGAATACAATGAAGACCTGCCGCCGTCCTCGCCGCCGGTGCGCGGCTCATTGGCCATGGCCAATGTCGGACCCAATACCAACGGTTCGCAGTTTTTCATCAATCTTGCCGATACCCCCCATCTGACGGGCAGACATACCGTATTTGGTAAGGTCATCGACGGCATGGACGTGGTTGATGCCATTGGCGAAGTGCAGGTTGACAGTCCCCAACAGGGTCGGCCGCAGGAACCGGTGACCATCGTCCGGATTCGTCAGCGTCAATAGGACGTGATAATAGAGAGTCGTTCCGGCGCCGGCTGTTGGGCAACAGTCGGCGCTGTGTTTTTGTCAAGGACTACCAGCTGCCAATTCCAACCAGCGTTGGTGATAACGGGTCAGGAGCCTAGCCGTATCCGGACTGGCTGCTGGCGCTGGATGCAGGCGCCAGGTCGCGGCGGCCAGGGGGGCGGCGTGGGGATGGCAGCCGTCGAGGGCGGCGCGGGCGCAGCAGGCGGCGCCGTGGGTGGTGGTCTCGCTGACGATGTCGCCGTTGGCATCACGCAAGACGTACACCCGCCGCTGGCTGAGAGTGGCGATCATGGTGCCCAGCAGGGCATTGCGCGAGGCTCCGGCGGTCAACACGACCGGGGCCGGGGCACGGCCGGCCACGGCTGTGATCTGGGCGGCGATGGCGGCGGCAGCGGCCAGATTGGCGTAGATCACCGCCCGACGAGGGTCGGCATGGAAGGCCTCTTCGCCGATGATGGTGCCCTGACAGTCGGGGAAGGGGCCGGTACCCCGGCAGACCGGGTGGACGTTGGGCTGCACGAAGCAGGCGGCCTCGGCGCAGCAGGTCGCCAGCAGGGCCTCATCGCCGCTGGGGTCGAAGGCCCGGCCGCGCTGTTGCATGGCCTCGGCCAGGGCCTTGAAGTCGTTGCCGCCACCGTAGCGGGCGGTGATCACGGGATGGCCGTCGACGGTCCCCTGGACGACCTGGTCATGGCGCCAGCCCTGGCCATCAAGGCTGCCACCGGAGCCGATCCAGGCGATCATGGTCCAGGTGCCGCCGTCGACATGGATCACTCCCTGATCGCTGTCGGGCAGGGCGGCGGCGCAGGCCGCCATTACCGGCAGGTGTGACAGGCAGGTATCATGGCCAC
>SLQH01000345.1 GCA_007131555.1 Planctomycetota bacterium
AACGGCGCTACCCTGGGTTAGTCTGGGTCGAGGAGACAACCCCAACGGGGTTGCGCAGGCTTTCGTAACCCCGTTGGGGTTGTAGAGCAGAAATGCCCCGATCCCCAGGGTAGCGCCTGCGGCGCAACCCTGGGCTGGGCTGCGCAACCCCTTTGGGGGTTGAAATCCAGATTGCAGCATGACCGATCTCCAGAGGCCGGTTGGAAACCGGTGGTCCCAGGGGAGGCCATGGGGCACTGGGGCTTCCATGGTTGCGCCCTGGGAGCCCGCCTTGCCCCTCCTGATGGCCATGGTAAGACCGTGGCTGGAGGGTCGCTGTGATGGAGCTTGTCCGGGGTACCTGCGCTGCTGCCGATCTGCGCCGCCTGATCGATGCCGGGCATATCAGCTCCGATGCCGGGATCAGCGAGGACCAGATCCAGCCGGCCTCCCTTGATCTGAGCCTGGCCGCTGAGGCCTATCGCATGCCCGGCAGCATCCTGCCCCTGGCCGGCGAGCGGGTCCGGGACCTGATCACATCCCTGGCCATCGACCGCCTGACCCTCTCCGGGCCCACCTGCCTGGCCCGCCATCAGGTCTATCTGGTGCGTCTGCGCGAGCGCCTGGACCTGCCGGACGGAGTCGAGGCCTACACCAACTCCAAGAGCAGCACCGGGCGCATCGACCTCGCCACCCGGGTCATCAGCGACGGCAGTCCGCGCTACGACCGCCTCAGCCCCGGCTACAGCGGTGAACTGTGGCTGGAGATCATCCCGCGTGGCTTCGATGTGCTCGTCCACTCCGGTCTCAGCCTCAACCAGGCCATCGTCTTCCACCGCCGCCAGATCCTCGACAGCGCCGGCCTCATGGCCCGCTGGCCGCAGCAACCCTTGCTCTTCGACCCCGCCGGCCAGCCCCTTGAGGCCAGCGCCGCCGTGCGCGATGACCGGGTGGTGATGAGCGCCGACCTCGACGCCGCCGTGGTGGGCTGGGTGGCCAAGCGCTCCCATCTGCCCCTGCGCCTGGAGGGCCTGGCCCGGCACAAGGCCCAGGACTTCTTCACCCCCCTGCCGCGACCGCCCTCCGGCTACCTGTTCCTGGAGAAGGACCGCTTCTACATCCTGGCCACCTGGGAGCGCATCTGCGTCCCGGCCGACTGCGCCTGCGAGATGATCCCCTACGATGCCACCGCCGGCGAGTTCCGGGCCCATTACGCCGGTTTCTTCGATCCCGGCTGGGGCCTGGGCGGTGACGGCTGCGGCACCCGCGCCGTACTGGAGATCCGTCCCCACGAGGACAACCTCATCCTGCGCCATCGCCAGCCCATCTGCGGCATGGCCTACGAGACCCTCAGCAGCCCCTGTCCGCAGGCCGACCTCTACGGCCAGCGGGGCAACAATTACGCCAGCCAGCAGGGGCCGCAGTTGAGCAAGTGGTTCCGCAGCGAGCCGGGCTGAAGCCGGCAACCACACAAGCACAGCGGCACCGGTCAGCGACGACGCTTGGCATCTGGAGCCCTATTGCGATACTTGGTGGCAGACTCCCAACAAGTCCGGTCATGTGGTCACTGTGCGACAGGTGCACACCAGAATTGTGGGATGTGAGGAGGCTCCATGGACGCCCCTGCTGCCGTCGCCAGCCGTCATGCCGTCCTGCGCCTAATCCTGCCGCCGGTGCTGGCGGTGGCCTTGTTCGCGGCGGCGGTGTGGTGGCTGATCATCCCGGCCACCGGCGAGGCCCTGCTGGACGGCAAGCGTGAGACCCTGCGGGCCATCGTCGCTTCGGCCCACAGCCTGTGCGAACGGCATCATGCCGATGAGGTGGCGGGCCGCATCAGCCGGGCCCAGGCCCAGGCCCGGACCGCCGATGATCTGCGGGCCCTGCGCTACGGCGAGGAGAACCGCGACTATCTGTGGGTCATCGACAGTTCAGCGCACATGGTGGCCCATCCCTACCGGCCGGATCTGGAGGGGGTCGACCTGATGGACTACGCCGACCCGGATGGGGTCCGGCTGTTCGCCGAGAGCGTGGCGGCAGTGGCGGCGGCTGATGAGGGCTACATCACCTATCGTTGGCAATGGCATGACGACGCCGAGCGCATCGAGCCAAAGAAGTCCTATGTCCGTGGTTTCGCCCCCTGGGGCTGGGTGATCGGCAGCGGCATCTACCTCAACGATGTCGAGGCCGAGAAGCGCCGCACCACCCGTTGGCTGGCCTGGATCACGGCGGCGGTCTCGACCCTGGTGGCGGTGCTGGTGGCTATCGGTCTGCGCCAGGGCTGGCTCAGCGAACAGGCCCGGCAGGCGGCCGAGGTCGCCCTCGCCCGGTCCCATGCCCGTTTCGAGGCCCTGGCCCATGCCTCCAGCGAGGCGGTCTGGCTGGTGGTTGATGGCCGGGTGGTGGGGGCCAATCGCCGGGCCAACGGCCTGCTGGGGCGGATGCCGGCCACGGCCGCGGCCCTGTTCAGCGATCCCCAGGACCACGTCCTGGTCGCCGGTGGGGCGGCCGGGCCGCGTCAGGTCCTGCTGGCTGCCGCCAGCGGGCAGGTGCCGG
>SLQH01000144.1 GCA_007131555.1 Planctomycetota bacterium
CAGCGCCAGTTCACCACCGATCCCTACCTCGCCAAGGCCCATATCACCGAAGGCGTGTGGTATCTTGACCGCCTCAACCGCCTGCCCCTGGTCTGGAACCCCGACGGCAGCCCCATCGCCCCCGAGGATACCGCCCCGGCCGGAGGGCTGGCCTTCGGCGGCGACATCAACAATGTCCTCAAGGGCACCCGTATCCGGGCCGGCTTGCAGGTCTTCAACGGGTCCAACCAGAATATGCGGCGCGGGGTCCCCAATGCCGCCGCCGGCTACGCCCGCTGGGCGGCCGACAACCACGACACCACCGCCGCCGCCCTGCACGCCGCCGGTCAGACCGGCCAACGCCTGGTCGGGCCGGCCCTGTGGGCCTACATGGCCATGGATGACTCGGCCTATCCCGGCACCCGGGCGATGCTGCCTTGGAGCCACCCCGAGGCTCTCAACCCCTTCTACCAGGGCATGGAGAACCAGAACTTCAACGCCGACCGCTACCGCTGCGTCAGCGCCCTGGGGGTCGGCCTGAGCCGTCTCAACCATCCTGAGGGTCGACAGATCCTGGCCTACGGCGCCCAGCAGATGGACATGGCCCTGGACGCCTATGTCTATCCCGGCAGCGGCTGCTGGGAGGAGAGCCACACCTACGCGGCCCACACCATGGTCAATCTCCTGCCCCTGGCCCGTGATCTGCGCGACAACGACGAGCGCAACTTCTTCGCCGACCTGCGCTTCGCCCGCATGTTCGCGTTCTGGGTCCATGCCCACTCGCCCCGCGACCAGCGCTTCGGCGGCATCCGCATCCCCCCGCCGGTCGGCGACCACGGCGTCTCGCCCAATAATTTCGTCCGTCAGATCACCGATGCCCTGCCCCATTTCGCGGCCGTCGACGACCCCGAGATCCAGGCCATCGTCGGTCATCTGGCCTGGCTGCTGACTGAAAAGGACGCCCCCGTCCCTGATGGCATCAGTCCGGTAGCGCCGCCCCTCGACAGCCGTTTCCTGCACGGCTACGGCGCCAGCATGCGGGCCATCGACCCCGCCGGGCGCGAAAGCTACCTCCTGCTGCGGGCCGGCCAGTCCTGGGGCCACCATCACATGGACAAGGGCGCGATCTGGTTCTGGGGCCGCAACGTCCCCTTCATCGTCAATGCCGCCTGGGGCTCACCCCCCGGCGGTAATTATGGCAACGACTACAAGCAGGGCCCGGCCGGGCGCACCCAGCTTGAGTTTCTGGGAGTCAACAACTGGACCCTGCCGGCCAAGTATCCAGCCCCCTGGATCAGCGATGACCACTACCACCCGGCGGTCGACTACGCCAACGCCCGCTGCCTGTTCCCCTACAACCCGGCCCTGGACCTGGCCCGTTCAAGCCCCCTGGTACGCCGCAACGGCTACGACCGTCAGGTGCTGTTCCTACGCCCGGACGTGTTCGTGGTCCGCGACAACCTGGAGACCGCCTGTCAGACCACATGGCGCTTCCACAGCACCCAGATCGATGACCTGCGCTGGGCCGACAACCGCGCCGACATGACTTCCGGCGCCCTGGGCGTCCACGGCCATCTGCGCCTGGCCTGGCCGACCCCGGTCAACTTCCAGCACATCGACCGCGATGACCTCAACCAGAACAGCCTCGGACAGCCCTTCGGCCACGCCCAAGGAGCCGAAATGGGCGGACGTCGCAACCGGATCGCCCAACACGACACCCGTACCGCCCTGCTGCGTTGGGACATGCCCCTCAACACCTCCGCCACCTGGGTCTTCGGGGTCCGCGCCGAGGATGAACCGGACCTCACGGTCACGGTCCTCGACGACCAGGGCCGGGTCCTACGCATCACCCTGCCCGATGGCCGCCAGGCCACCACCTTCCTCAACATCGAGGACTTCTCCTGGAGCGACGACCAGCACCACTTCGACGGCACCGTGGGCGTCATCTACCATCACCCCGATGGCCGCCATGAACCGCATCTGATCAGGGGGCGTGAACTGCGGTAGGAGTGCTGATACGTCGCCTGGCTTGGCATTTTCGGCCCCGAACGGGCCCCAAACCACTGCCTAGCACACACCCATCACGGAGCACCGGGCCTTGGCCCGCGTGCCTACGCGCAGCTGCCACGCTTTCTGGAAGCACCAGCCTGATCGGCGGCAGGACACCTGAGCTACGGATCGTAGATATCCGCGACTGGTGATCATGGGCGGCGACGCTCCGTGAATCAACGGATCGCTGCACGGCAGCACTTCGCGCGGCAGCACTTCCTGACACTCCTGCACAACAAAAACGCAGTAGCACCCCATCTTGGTTACCGCTGCACCCCCATGTGCACAAGCACATATGGTCGTCGGCACCCAGAACCTGGGATACTACTGCGAATGTTGCCGCCCTCCTTTCAGGAGAGCGGCAACATCACCGTAAACACTGAAAATGACTAGCGTTGCTTCAAGCCGCGGCGCGATGGACGTTGGCTGTCGCGGTCGGCGTGGTTGCGCCGCGGGTTGAGGCAACGTGGGTTGAGCATGGCCCCCTGGTATTTTGCTCATTTC
>SLQH01000488.1 GCA_007131555.1 Planctomycetota bacterium
CGCTGACTGCCGACAGGGCCAGGGCGATGGTCAGCCGTCCGCCATCACCCAGGCCCAACAGCACCCGGATGACCCCATCGACCTGCAGGTCCTGCTCTGCGATGGTCCGGGTCAGATGGCCCACGATGCCCCAACTGCGCAGCAGACGCAGACCCGCGACCAACACCATTGACCAAGCGAAGCCGATGGCGGTCAGTTCGAGGCGCTCATCACGAGTCACCGGCAGGCGTGGCAGCAGGGGGTGGCGCCAACCGCCGGGAGCAGGGGGTTCCGGGGTCGTCATGGCGCAAGGCACTCCCGCAGCCAGGCGGCATCGGCCCGCATCCGTTGCGGCCCATCCTCAATGCCGGTGAAGTTCTCAATGCTCCACCAGCCGGCATAGCCGTGGGCCCGCAGGGCGGCGATCAACCAGGGCCAATCGAGGTCGCCCTGGCCCAGCGCTGCCGGACGACCGCTCCAGCGCAGACCATCACGGGCGCTCTCAAGCCGCATGATGGCCGTATCCTTGACATGGACATGACGCAGATAGGGCCCCAGGAGGTCGATGACCATGGGGATCGACTCCAGGCCCTCACTGGTGTAGTTGCCGGGATCGAAGATCACCCCGACCCGATCCGGATCCAGCCCGTCTACAATCCGCATGGCGGCACTGGCCGTTGGGCAGATCGAACGGTCGTGCAGTTCGATCAGACAGGCGGTTTTAGAGGCTGCGGCCCGGACCTCCAGGTCGCGGTAACAACTGCGGGTGGAGGTCAACAGTTCGGCGTAGCTGGCCCCCGGTCCGTACCAGGGGACCCGGACCCGGATGGCATCGCTGCCGAGGATGGCCGCCACCTCAAAGGCGACATCAATCCCCGCAGCATCGCTGCTCAAGGCATAGCTGCCCAGACAGGGACAGTGCAGATGATGCTGGTCCAGCAACTGGGCCAGGGCTGCGGCCTCATCGACGGCCTGATGGAGGTCGAGCATCGCCGGATTGTTGCCCCAGAACGCCACCGCCGCCTGGGGATCCCAATGCCGCTCGCCCAGGGCCGGTTCGATGCCGGTGAAGCCGGCAGCGGCGATCGCCGGCACCAGGTCCGACAGACGGTGCCACGGGGTGCAGGTGGTGGTGATGGACATCTGGGACATGGAGACTCCGGATGGGATGCGTGATCCTGGCGAGGGATCAATCCATCGTTGAAGATTCCTAGCCCATGATCGCCCCAGGACAAGGGAGGGCCCGTCAGCCATCCCTTGATAAGGCATCCGGGCGACCGACAGTCCCTTCTGAGCCAACCAGGAGTTCCGGCCCATGACCATCGCCCGTCGCCGCCTGGCCGATCTAGAACAGCCGCTCTGGGCCCATTGTATCCTGCGTACGGTTCGCCAAGCACGAGTCGTCACGCCCCAGACCATCGCCTATCGTCTGCCCTGGATCATTGGTCGCTTGCAGCACCTGGGCACCTTCACCACCTGCGATGTCGCCGCCTATGCCATACTGGAGGGCAGCGTCCATCTGGTCCTGCGCTGCGATCCACCGGCGGCTGAGGCCCTGAGCGAGGCCGAGGTGGTCCGGCGCTGGGCCCAGGTATTCCCCGGTGTGCGGGCCACGCCAGCCAACGAATGGAGCGCCCAGCATGGCCCTGACGATCTGGCCAGCCGCATTGAGGACGTCCAGAGGGATCGCGAGAACCGTAGTGCCCAACGCCAACAACTGGGCGCCATGGCCAGCTTCATGCGGGCCTTTGCCGAGGCCCTTGGTCGACGGATCAATCGCGATGATGGCTGCCGAGGTCATTTCTGGGACGGTCGCTACCGATCCATCTTCCTGCTTGATCCACCGGCGATCCTGGCAGCCATGGTCTATCTTGATCTCGCAGCCTGGCGTCATCATCTGGCGCCGGAGCCCACGACCAGCGTCCAGACCAGCCTCGGCCTGCGTCTGGGCCGCAGTGAACCGGCGGCGGCCTGGCTGTATCCGGTCACGGCCCTGGGCACGACCCTGACCCATGACGACTATCGCGCCCTGCTGCGCGGCACCCTGAAGATCCTCGACGGCAGCCGCAAGGACGATGCCCGGGTGCGGACCCTGGTCGAGAGTCTCGGCCTGGACTGCGAGCGCTGGATCGCGGTCATGCGGGCCGAGCGACAGATGGAGAACGGCATCCTCGGCCTGCCCGACAGCTGCCGCGCCGAAGCCGAACGCCGCCAACGCAGCTGGGTCCGCAGTCCGTGCCCGTTGTTTGCGCGGCGGTGAGGTTAAGAAGGCATCAAGCAGTCATCCTTGACGATCATTCTGTGCAATGGCTGCTTCAAAGGCCTGGGATTGATGTCCGCCCAGCTCGACATACCGATCATAGATTGCCCGCGCAGCCTGTCGTTGAGCAAGCGTGAAATCGCGCACAGATTGTTGCATGAGGGCCCGAGCAGCGACCTTGATCCGCTGCCATTCCGCTTGGCATGCTGGGCAACGATCAATCGGAGCCCAGATGACTACCTTGAGGTCTTCGTGGATGTGTTTGAGCTGATCGGCAGACAGATGAAAAC
>SLQH01000192.1 GCA_007131555.1 Planctomycetota bacterium
CATGGTTCAGACTTGATGACGATGGCTCCACGGCAACCACACTCGGAGAGGGCGTGCGACTGCTGCTGATCGAGGATTATGCCCCCATCCGCATGGCCGTGGCCCAGGCCTTGCGTGAGGAGCATTATGCCGTCGATGTGACCGGTGATGGCGAAGAGGGGCTGTGGTATGCCACCTCCAATGACTATGACTGTGTCGTCTTGGATCTCATGCTGCCGGGGATCGATGGCCAGGCGATCCTGCGGGCGATCCGCGACCGCGACCATCAGAGCGTGGTGATCATCACCTCCGCCCGGGATACGGTCGAAGACCGGGTGACCGGCCTTGATGCCGGGGCCGATGACTACCTCATCAAGCCCTTTGCGGTGGCCGAGCTGCTGGCCCGCATCCGGGCCCTGCTGCGGCGTGGCGACAGCGGTTCGCGCCAAGCGGTCCTGCGGGAAGGTGATCTGGTCCTGGATCCGGCGGTCCGTCAGGTCCGACGGGGAGACCAGCCGCTCCATCTGGGTCCGCGTGAGTACGCTCTGCTGGAGTTCCTCCTGCGCCGGCGGGGCACGGTGGTCACCCGCGAACAGATGTGGGAACATGCCTACGATTTCCAGGCCGACATCAGTTCCAACGTGGTGGATGTCATCATCGCCCGGCTGCGTCGCAAGTTGCAGGCTGTCGGCGGATCGCCGTTGATCCATACCTGTCGCGGCCACGGCTATCGCTTGGCCGCAGAAGCGGAGTCGACGTGAGCTCCCTGGGACGACGGGTCAGCATCGCGGTGATCGGCGGCACCTTCCTGTTCGTCGCGGTGTCGGCCCTGCTGGTGTGGAGCATCCATCGTCCCCTGGCCTGGCGCCGTCTGGATGCCGAGATGGAACAGCATGCCCGCAGCATGGTGCCCTTCCTGTGGCGCCAGCTGCGCCGCCAGGCCGACCATCAGGAGCCGATCGTCCTGACCATGCGGCAGCATGATGCCGGCCTGCTGGTCGCCGTGCTGCGCCATGACGATCTGGCGGTGGTCGCTCACCATGGCGGCGAGCTGGAGCCGGCCTGGCAGGAGCTCATGGATCCTGGTGGACGGATGGTCATGCTGGGCGAACGGACCTGGCGGATCTGGCGGCAGCCGATCAATCTGGCGGCCTTCGCTGTGATCGAGCAGATGCGGACGACGGACGCATCGGTCCCGACCACGGCCCGATCCTGGCCGCCGCAGGAGGGCGACGGTGGTCCTGTCCGTCGTCCGGTCCGCCGTCCCCCTGATGGCGAGCGGTCAGACCAGGTCCTGGGCGAGGGTGCAGAGGAGGATCAGGGCGGATCATGGTCGCGTCGTCGTAGTGGGCGGCGCTTTGTGCCGCCGGATGTCGACTATCTGGCCCCGCCCCATGACCACATCCTGATCCTGCTGGCCGATGCCGGATCATTGATCGAGGAGGAACGACGGGCCGGGCTGGCCCTGGTGAGCATGGTGGCCGTGGCTGTCGGCCTGGCGGTGCTCGGTGCCTGGCTGTTGACCCGGGCCGTGCTGCGGCCCGTGGTCCGGATGGGTCAGGATATTGCTGATCTGGAAGGTCTGGATCAGGATCTGTCGACAGAGGGCCTGGCCCGGGAGTTGCGCGTCGTGCCGCAGCGGCTCAATGCCCTGCTGGGGCGCATCCGGTCCGGACGCGAACAGGAACGGCGCTTCCACGCCGCAGCAGCCCATGAATTGCGCACTCCGCTGGCCGGCCTGCGGGCCCAGCTGGAGGTGGCCCTGATGCGGGAACGATCGCCGGAGGCCTATCGTGCGACCCTCGGCGGCTGCCTTGAGGTCTGTGACCGCATGCGGAACACGGTCGACCGGATGCTGCAACTGGCCCGTCTTGGGGCAGGGGCCGACCACGGCCTGCCCCAGTCGGTCGATTGGCGGGCCCTGTGGCTGGAGTCCATCGCGGCCCAGGCCCAGGCCATGACCGATCGTGACTGGCAGATGACCGTCGACTGGCCGGCGCAGCTGCCAGCCGTCCAGGGGCATCCTGACCTGCTGCGTCAGGTCTGCGACAATCTGGTCGGCAACGCGGTCGACCATGGTTCCAGGGGCGGGATCTGCCGTCTGGGCGCCATGTTGCAGGATGGCATGCTCTGTGTCAGCCTGGAGAATCCCTGCCATGAGGCGCCCCGGCGACCGTTGGCGGAGCTCACCCGGGCCTTCGTCGGTGGCGGCATCGAGGCTGATCAGGTGCATGCCGGCCTGGGGCTGACCCTGGTCGAGGCCCTGGTCACGCTGCATGCCGGCCACCTGGACCTGCATTGGCAGGACGGCCGCTTCGTCGTCCGCTGCCGCCTGCCGATTTCCCAGGGGGAGCAGAAACGCGACTGATCCTACATCCGGCTGTAGGCCTTTAGGCTGGAGGCTATAGGGTTGCTGTACAAGGCGATATAGAGAGATGTGGCTCTTCACCCATAGGGAGAACCCTTTCTGCCTGCGTATATCCGCTTGCAGAGCAACCCTAATGCCCATAGCCCATAGCCTAACGGCCGTTTCTAGGCTGAACCAGGTCCCGGACAGGTCCTGAAGGCGGTCGTGCCGGCCTACTGCATGGTGGCATTGGCGGCGGCGATGCGCAGTTCCGTCAGGGGGACCAGGACTACCCGCAGACGCGGACTGCGACCGATGCGCACCGGTGGCCGGACGATGCACCAGGCGTGGTCACGCTCCCGGACCCGGTCATCGACCAGCATCAGCCGCCAGCCGTCGCCGAGGATGCCGATGCCGTCAGGATGGTAGGCGAAGGCCCGTTCGGCATAGGGCCCTCCTGATGAGAGCCCGCTGGCGTCCAGTCGGGCCAGGCTGTCAGGCAGGCGGCCGTCGTGGATGGCCCGGAAGGCCAGCAGGTCGTCGGCCAGCAGGGCGATGTCATCAGGGGTGTCATGTTCGCGCCAGGGGCTACGCAGGCCTTCAGGAGCGGCGCGGGACCGGCCGCAGGCGATCATCGTGATCAGACACGCGCCGAGCAGCAGGTGCAGGATGGCGGTGTGGGTGGATGCCGGATGCAGGGTGCGGTTCATGGTTCCTCCGGCGATCCGGCAGGGGTCACGGCCTGACCAAGGGGGACCTGGGCCAGACGGTCGAGATGGTGCTGCAACAGACCCTGGGCCACGGCGGCGTTGAGGCGGGCGGCTTCGGCCCGCAGTTGATCGCTCATGCTGCGCAGTTCCTCCGGCCCGTTGATGACCTGGGGCGTGAGGAAGATCATCAGTTCGGTCTGGCCATTGGTGCGCTCGGTGCGGCGGAAGAACCAGCCGAGGACCGGGATGTCGCCCAGCAGCGGTACCTTGCGCCGGACCTCTGAAAAGACGTCCTGGACCAGTCCGCCGATGACCACCGTCTGGCCGCTCGCGACCCCGACCCGGGTGGTCATGGTCCGCTTGTTGATGATCGGGGCATTGACCCCGGCGGCGATGGGGATGCCCTGCTCGGCCAGGGCCGAGAGTTCCTGGCCGATGTCGAGCACCACCAGGCCCTCGCTGTTGATCTGCGGGGTGATGGTCAGGATGATGCCCACGTCGCGGCGGTCGAAGGTGGTGGTGACGTTGTTGTCCTGATCGGTCCGGGTGCCGCTGATGATCGGCACCTCCTGGCTGACGTTGACCACTGCCGTCTGGTTGTCGGTGGTCAGGACATAGGGGCGGGACAGGACGTCGAAGGAGGTCTGCGAGGCCAGGGCCCGCAAGGTGGCGCGGAAGTCCGAGCCGTTGAGCAGGAATCCACCCAGGCCCAGGGTCGAGTCGAAGATGTTGAAGTCCGAGGACACCCGGTTGCCGGGCCGGTTGCGGTCGATCAGCTCCATCTCGACCCCGATGTCCAGATCATCGGTGACCGTGACCTCGGCCACCAAAACCCGTACCAGGACCTGTCGTCGGGGCTGGTCCAGGCTGTCGAGCAGTTGCCCCAGGCGGGTGAAGTTGCGTTCGGGGGTGAGCAGCAGCACCGTGTTGCTGGCCTCGTTGGCCACCACCCGGACCTGATCATGCAGTTCCAGTCCGGAAGCGGTGCCGCCCTGGCGCCCGGTGTCGGCGGCGGTCTGCCGGGTCTGGCGGGCGGTGGTGGTGGTGCCCTGGAAGAGTTCGGTCAGGGACGCGGCGATGTCGGTGGCCTTGCCGTTGCGGACCGGATAGACCAGCACCGCATCCTGGGTCCAGGTGTCCTGGTCCAGGCGCTGGACCATGTCGGTGATCACCGGCATCACCGCCGAGGCGGCCCGCACCACCACGCTGTTGGTGCCCTGGTCGGCCACGGCGGCGACGCTGAAGCCCCGGGCCTGCCCGGTATCGCTGGTGGTCGGAGCTGTCGGCATGCCCCGGCCAGCGACCCGCATGGTCGTCGGAGCCGTCGTCCGGGCATCGCTGGCGTAGATGTCGGTGATGATCCGGGCCACGCTCAGGGCCTCGGCATGGGCGAGGTGGAAGACCTGGACCTGCTGTTCACCACTCACGGAACGATCAATGGCCTGGACGATCGCCGCCACCCGGCGTACATCGCTGCGGGCCGCGGTCAGGACCAGGGTGTTGGTGGCCTCGTTGGCGCTCAGGCTGGTCGCGGCGGCATCCAGCAGGGGGCCGAGGTTGTCGACCAGATCCCTGGCCGTGGCGTGGTGGACCGGGATGATATGGGTGATGATCTGCTGGTCGTCGGGGATGGCCTGCGGATCGCTGCCCAGGCTCACCGGCAGGTTCTGCTGTCGGGCCTTGGGCAGGGCCATGATGCGCAGGGTCTGGCCCCGCACGATGGCGGCATAGCCGCGATCGAACAAGGCGGCATTGAGGGCCGCCACGGCCTCGGCTGGTGCCAGCGGACGGTGGGCGATCAGGGAGATCGTCTGGTCGATCTCCAGCGGCTCGATGATCACATAGCCGGCCTGCTCCGACAGATACCGCAGGATCTGACCCAGGCGGGCCTGATGGAACTCCATGGTGAAACGAGGTGTCGTGGGGTCCTCCTCTGCGGCCTGGCTGCTTGGCCAGGCTGTCATCAGCAGGAGCAGACAGGAGAGCAGCGGAGCGGGCCGGCGGAGGGACATGATGGAACCTCTCATGGAGCGGTGGAGCGGGTGCGTTGCTGGCGCAGACGGTCGAGGATGGCCTGGCGGGCCGGATCGTTGAGCGCGGGGGCTGCGGCTGAGGGGGTGGTGGTGGCCGGGCGGGGGGCAGACGGCTCCGGGCTGCTGCTGACGGCCGTCCGGCCCAGGATGTCCTGACCAGGGGCGATCCTCAGCGGCGGGGTGTCGTCACCGGTCGCCAGCAGCAGTCCGTCACGGTCCACCGCCAGCACCAGGCGGTCGTCCAGTTGATCGCCCACGGTCACGATGCGTTCCGTGCCAAGGCCCTGGTGACGGACGAAGGCGCGTCCGCCGGCAGGATCGGCGACCGGCAGGATCAGGCCGGTCACGACCCAGGTCCTGACGGGGGCGGTGACGACCGGCGCGACCGGTCCTGGTCGCGGCGTCGGTGGTGCTGCTGGGGGTGTTGGGGCCGGACGGTCGGCCCGAAACAGGAGGGCCAGACGGCGGTGCCGGGTCTGGTCCAGGGCCGGGGGTGAGGCTGTTGGGGTCCAGGGGCTGATGTCGGGCGGGAGCGTCAGGCCCTGAGCGTGCTGAGCGCTGACGATGCGGGTCGAGATGGTCAGGGAGCAGTCCAGACGATCGAGGGCTGTATCGCGTGCATGCAGATCGCAGCGTTCGATGCGCAACGGCATGGCGCTGCGGTTGATCGTCTCCAGGAAGGCCTGGACCTGGGCGCTGGAACCCTCGCTGCGCAGACTGATCTCAAGACTGTCGTACAGGGCCTCGGCGGTGGCCGGACGATGTCTGGATCCGCCCAGGGAGGTGATCACCACGCCGCTGTCGTGGGCCGCCGTGGAAGCCATCTGGTGGAGACGATATGCGGCTGATGCGGCGTCATCCATCAGCCCGGCGGCGTGCCAGGAGCGCCATTGGGCCATGATGGCCGTCCGGCGCAGCAACAGCGCCTCGTCCTCCATGATGGCCAGACGGTCGGCCTGCATCTGCTGCTCGATCCCGGCCTGCCAGTGCAGCAGGGGGCGCAGGGCCAGGCTGTCGACCAGCCACAGGATGACCGTCCCCGCAGCGATCAGCAGCAGTCGGCGCTCACGGATCTGCATGACCGGCCTCCATCATGTCGATGACCAGTTCAAAGATCAGACGGCTGCCATCGCCGCCGCTGGTCAGCTGGCGGATCTCCACCTGTCGGACCTCGGCCAGATCCCGCAGGGCGGCGACATAGCCCATCAGGGACTCACGCCCCCGGGCCACACCTTCGGCGCCATGGTGCCGGGCATCGTGCTGGCGCAGACGGGTCAGATGGATCCGGGCCGGCCCAGGGGCATCGTCAAGGACCTGGGCCAGGGCCGTCAGGGCCGGCATGATCGAGGGCCGGGCCTCGAACCACGGCGCCAGATCCCGCAGGTTCTCGCGCCGCTGGCGCAGGTCCTCGGCCTGGGGTCGCAGGCGCCCGGCCCGTTCGGCCATGTTGGCAGCCTCAACGACCTGATCGTGCAGATGAATGACGAACAGGCCGGCCAGGATGAGCAGCAGGGCCAGGGCCAGGCCCACCAGCCGCAGTCCAGGCCGCCGCCACAGGGTCGGACCATGGCTCAGTCGGGGGCGGTTGAGGTCGATGTCCAGGCCCGGGGCCGGATGTCGTGGTCCGTCCACGGTCGTGGCCGGGCCTGATCCCGACACCTCGACCGCCACCAGGTTGCCGGCCGGTGAGAACTTCAGGCGGCAGGTCGCGTCACTGATCGTGACCAGGCCATCGGCACCGACTGGGCGGGCCAGTTCGGCGATCCTGACCTGGCGCAGACGCAGGGAGCGGGCGGTGGCGACTGCCGAGAGGGCCTGGATCTGGGCCTGGGGTACGGCCAGGGCAAGCACCGGCACCTGGCCGTCCTCGACCGTGCCGATGATCGCCTCGATGGCCGCCGGATGCAGGGCCATGAAGCAGCGGCGGGCCCGGAGCGCGGTGGCGGCGCGCAGGGCGGCGGGGTCCCCTGGTGGCAGGGTGAAGCTGGCGAAGGCGGCCATGCGGGCCAGCATCTCGACGATGACGGTAGTGTGGTGGTCGTCACCGGAGAGCGTCTGGCCGTTCCAGGACAGGATGGGGGTCGTCATTGCCGGCTCCACAGGGCGCTGGCGGGATCCAGACCAGCAGGACGCCCAGGGGTCGAGCCGACCAGGGGCCAGCCATCCTGGTCGGCCCATTGCAGGCGCAGCACCCGCACCCTGCCGCCGGAACAGTCGAGGGTGGCATCCAGGCGGGCCCAGCCGCGCCCGCCATGATGGATCGCCAGGATGTCGGCACGCAGACGATGGCTGCCTGACGTGAGGATGAAACCGGCGCGCTCGATCTCGTCGCCGGTCAGGGCCGCCAGCAGCCAGGCCGGGTCCTGAGGGGGCCGGGATGGACGGGCGGCGATGATGCGGGCCGCCATCTCCGGGCCGACCAGGTTGTGCAGCAGTCCGTTGTCGCAGGACCAGGCGTCGATCAGGCCCAGGCGTCCCTCCTCGCCGCTGAGGAAGGGCCACAGGGCGGCGATCTCCAGGTCGTCCAGGTCGAGGGCGGCCAGGAAGCCGAAGCGGGTGGCGAAGGGCTGCCCGGCCAGGGCCAGGGTATAGGCGGCGTTGCCCCGTTCCTCGCCCAGGGTGTCGACCAGCAGGCTGCGCATGGTCCGGTTGATCATCATGACCGGGCGGCGGGCCCGGCCATCGGGGGCCAGGGCCGGTTCGCGGCTCTCCAGGGTGCAGAGGTCGCGCAGACCGGGATCCAGCAGGCCATTGCCGTTGAGATCCTCACCCGGATCCAGCAGCCCGTTGCGATTGCGATCCTCGCCGAAGAACAGGTCATCGGTGACCTCAGACAGCAGACGCAGCTCCTCAAGGTGTTCGAAGGGCTGGCCGCTGCGGCCGATGACCGTCCGCTGGGTGTCGGTCGTCGGGGGGCCGCCCCGGTAGCTGATGATCGCCTCGGCCAGGGCGCGGTCGAGGCCGGGGATCGCCATCAGCACGGCCAACGGGGCATGATTGAGGTCCACCAGGCCGGCTTCATGGATCAGACCGAAGGTCTGGTGGCGACGATCGGGATCGCGGCCCAGGACCAGCACCGTGACCTCACCGATGACCAGGCCAGTGGTCGGCACCTGGTCCAGGCCGGGGCCGCGCCCGGCTTCGAGGCGCCGGTCGATGTCGGCCACCATGGCCCGCAACAGGCCCTCGGCCGCCAGTCGGCAGGCCACCTGCTCGACATGGAATCGGGTCGCCTCGGCGGTCACTGCGGTGCCCCGGGCCATCACCATGGTGATGCCGGCGATGGCCGTCACCACCACCAGGGCCATCACGTAGATCATGCCTGAACGCAGGCCAGCCGGTCGGCCGGACCGTGGGACGTGCTGGGGGCGGTTCATGACCCGACCTCGACCGACGCACATGAGGAGGAGGCAACGACGAAGATGGGGCGCTACTGCGGATTGTAGGTTCATGGCCCGTCCTCGGCCGCCAGGAGGGGGTCGAGTGGGACCTGGGGCAGGGCGATATGGTGGATCCGCTCCTGGCCAGGTCGACCGTCGCGCCGGGCCGGGGCATAGCGCAGGACGATGGCTAGCGGCAGTCTGGCATCACGGTCGTCGGAGTCATAGCCGGACAGCAGCTGGGTGGCGATCATGACCGAGAATGAGCAGGTCGCCAGACGGTCCAGCATGATGTCGTCGTTGATGCCGTCCGATGTGGGGTCGGCATCGTCGATCGCGGTGCTGCGGCGTGCCAGGCGTATCAGGCCGTCGCCGGTCTCGGTCACCGACCAGGTGATCAGCCGCTGCGGCTCCTGGGCCGGGGTGATGGCCACGGTCGGATGCAGGGCCGGACTGCCGAGGCTGGTGAAGGACAGGCGGTGGCCGTCTTCAAGGCGGAACGCGGTGGTGCGCAGGCCGGCCGGCCGAGGACAGGCGCTCAGATCCTCGCGCAGCATGTCCAGGGCCAGACGCGTCTGATGCCCTGGCTCGACCAGGGACCGCCAGGCGTCAAGCGAGCGCAGGCTGGCCAGCAGGGCCGGCCCCATGATGGCCATGAGCAGGGCACCCAGGCCCAGGGCCAGGACCAGTTCCACCAGGGTGAAGGCCCGCAGGGTGGTCATGGCATCATTCCCGGACTCGTCACCACGGTGCTCAGGGCGCAGCTGCCATCGTGCCAGACGATCCGCACCGTCAATTCCTGCATGCTGCCGTCAAGCAGGGGGTTGATCGCCAGCTGCCAATGAAAACCGGCTGAGGCGGCGCCATGCAGGTCGACATCGACGGTACCACTGGCAGGGCTGGTGCGCCAGGTGCCGGTGGTGACCAGATGGTCGATCATGCCACGGGCCAGGTCGAGACCCTGCTGGTGGCGCTCCAGTCGGCTGCTGGCGGCGAGGACCGAGGCCACACCGCGGATGGCCACGCCCCCGACCACGGCGAACACCAGGATCGCCACCAGGACCTCGATGAGGGTGAAGGCGCGGGTCCTCATCGGTCATCCTGTCCGGCGGTGCGATGATGGAGAGTGGGTTGACGCAGGCCGGCCGGGATGGTGAGGGTCCGCACGGTGTCATCGATCTGCAGATGCAGCCGGCCAGGACGCAGGCAGCGGCGATCGGGCAGGAAGACGAGGTCGACCACCCCGGTATCATAATGGCTCCCGGCAGCATCGATGAATCGGCTCTGCTGCCGGCGTTCGGGCGGCAGCCAGGAGGTCGAAGGGGCGGCGTTACCGGCCATCGGTCGGGGACCGGTGGTCGGATCGATCATCGCCAGGGAGGCGGTGCCGGCATCCAGGTCCAGTCGCAGGCGGACCGCCTGCTGATGGCGGACAGCCAGGGTTCGGGCCAGAAGCACCTGGTCGCGGACCAGCAGGATCCCCTGGTCGACCTCGCGTCCATGACGCATCGAAGCCTGTCGTCCCAGGCCGATGGTGGTCATGACCGTCAGCAGGGCCAGGACGGCGACCAGCTCCAGCAGGCTGAAGCCGGTCCGGACCAGGCTCTGGCGCTCAGTGCCAGTTGGTGATGTCATCGTCGCCGCCTTCCTGGCCATCAGGTCCGTTCGACCACAGATCGAATCCATCCTGACGATGTCG
>SLQH01000339.1 GCA_007131555.1 Planctomycetota bacterium
CAATCCTGCTCATGCGGTGCTGTGTCCTCTGTCTGCTGCTGCTCCTGTCGGGGCCGGTATCGGCCACTGAGCTGGCGACCGGGTTGCGGCCGGTCATCAGCTCGGCCCCAGAGGGTGCCGCCCTGGCGGTGGCGGTGGCCCGGGCTGACGGTGGCCCTCTGCTGTTCGGCCATCGGGCCACCGAGCCCTTGAGCATGGCCTCGGTGACCAAGATCTTCGTCGCCGCCGCCGCCCTGGAGGCCCTGGGGCCGGACTTCACCTTCCGCACCCGTCTGGTCGGGCTCGGTCCGGCCAACGATGGCGTGCTGCCCGGCCTGGGGGTCATCGGTGGCGGCGATCCCTGCCTGGATGGGCATTTCACCGATCGTCAACCGGATCGGATTTTTGAAGACTGGGCGGCGGCGATCCTGGCCCAGGGTATCACCGCGATCGACGGCGATCTGGTCATCGACGCCAGCCTGTTCAGCGGCCCGATCCGTCCCACCACTTATCCTCCCGGACAGGGCGGCAGCAATCTGCAGCGCTGGTTCTCAGCCCCGGCCAGCGCCTTCGCCTGGAATGACAACTGCATCGAGATCCGGGTGGTGCCGGCCCAGCCGGGCAGCCCGGCGGTGGTTGAGGTCAGACCCCGCTCACCAAGGATCACCATCGTCAACCGCACCACCTCGGTGGCCAGCGGCGGCAGCCCCAACCTGATCGCCTACCGGCATCAGAACGCCAACACCATCGTCGTCAGCCGCAGTTACAGCGGCGGGCCCACCAGCTGGTTCCCCTTCGCCATCCATGCCGATCCCGACCTGCTGGCCGGCGACCACCTCAAGGCGATCCTGGTCGAGCAGGGCCTGCCGGTATCCGGCACGGTCCGTCTGGGGCCTGTCGACACCGAGGGCGGTCCCCTGCTGGTCGACCACCGCAGCCCCTTGATCCCGGCCCTGAACATCCTCAACCAGCGCAGCCAAAACTTCTACGGCGAGCAGATCCTGCGCCTGATCGGCCATCATCACCACCAGGAAGGCAGCATCGATGCCGGTTGTCGGGCAGTCATGCAGACCCTCACCGACATGGGCATTGATACCCAAGGTCTTGCCCTGCTCGACGGCTCAGGTCTGAGCTACGGCAATCTGGCCTGCGCCGCCACGATCATCGACCTGCTCCAACACATGCACGCCCATGATCACAGCCAGATATTTTTCGAGTCCTTGCGGGATCGCACCATCAGCGCCAGTGGTCAGAATATCACCGCCAAGGTCAAGACCGGCACCCTGGCCATCGCCAACTGCCTGGCCGGTTATATCGACGGAACCGACGGCACCCGTTACGCCTTCGCCTTCCTCGCCAATCGCGGCGCGACTGCCAACCAGGCCTGGGCCCGACCCATCATCAACCGGCTGAGTTCGGCCCTGATGACCGCCACCCGCTGAGCGTTCCCTTGGCTGGTTTGTGCGGCATTGCCATCCAGATCGCCATCAGAAGAACGACACCACATAGCTGATCTCGGTTTCCAGATCATCTCGCTTGGGACGCAGACCGCTGACCACCACCATATAGGTGGCTCCGCGATTGATCCGTATCTGGGCCGGACGGGCAATGATTGCATTGTTGATGCCAAAACCGCCATGATCGATGTTACGGTAATTGATCTCCAGCGCTTCTGGACCACGTGTCAGTCCAGGGCCGACCGGATAGATGTCAAGGCGGGCAGGCTCGGTGGGACGGTGGTAGAGATCCGGATTGAGGCTGATGTGCCAAGCATAATGGGTACCAAACAGATCAATGGGCATGTATCCGGGGCCGGGAAAGGCCACAAAGGTATAGTCCGGCACCTCACGACGCTCACGATCAAAGGCGTAGTGGGCACAATAACGCCCACTGATGCCGATGCCGGTATTGAGCTGGGAAGGATTGATGACCCATCGGCGATGACCCAGTCGCGAGATATTACTGGAGTCCGAATCGTCCATGAAGGCATCAATGGCGGCCGCGCCGACTCGCCCCATGGACAGATTGCTTTCCTTGGCCCCCTTGTATCCCAAGGCGAAACGTTCGTCATCCCAACCATCAGGACGTGACGGGCCATGACTGAGCCGCCCATTTGCTTCGTTGATCTCAGCCGCTTCCTGGGTCAGGGTCAGGTAGTCGTCTCGTAGGCCGATGTCCTCATAGGCCACGCCCACCAGAAAACGGTACAGACGGATGCGGGCCAGAGCCTGGGACAGCTGTTGGGCGTTGGGAGCCCGAGGATGGCTGGGCCGATCCATCTCAGCAACATATGATCGCGCCTGCTGGTCCAGCGTCTGGCGCATGGCATTGATCTGACGAATTGAGGCCGGGAAGATCAGACGGCCTTCAAACCATGTCTCCTCAGCGACCAGTCCTCCTTGTTCATTGAAGACGGCACGAACGCCATGCAACTGCCCCAAACGGTACTCGCCGCTCTCCTGACGCTGCCGACCACAGGGGAAAAACACGGTATAGGCACCATGCCGTTCACCATCACGATTCAGGCGATAGACCGCCCGACGCGCACCATCCGGCCATTGCTCCTGCTCGGTACTGGCCGCTGACAACAGGACTGGGCCACAGAACAGCACGATGATCAAGGCACGCAACATGACCGCCTCCCCCTTCATGAGACGCCGTATTGTGAACCATCATCATCGCACGACAATCAGGAAATCGCAATCACAGGGAGGAATAGTCCTGTCGTTATTCAGGAACACAGCACGCCGTGACCATCCCCGATAGGGGCTGTCAGTAAGAGACGCCTCCCTGCCATCCTACCATCTCTGTTGACCGGCCCCAGATGGTGCCAGCGGGATTCAGATCTCCACCACCGCATCAATCTCCACCACCGCGCCACGGGGCAGGGCGGCCACCTGGACGCAGGCGCGGGCCGGGAAGGGCTCCTCGAACCAGGTCGCGTAGACCTCGTTGACGGCGGCGAACTGCTCCAGGTCGGTCAGGTAGACGGTACAGCGCAGGGCCCGATTGAGGGCCGTGCCGGCCTCGCGGCAGACGGCATCGAGGTTGCGCAGGGCCTGTTCGGCCTCGGCGGGCGCGCCGCCGTCGGCCAGCTGTCCGGTGGCCGGGTCCAGGCCCAGCTGGCCAGAACACCACAGCAGACCGGCGTGGCTGACGGCCTGGCTGTAGGGGCCGATGGCGGTGGGGGCATCAGGGCTGTTGACGGTGCTACGCATGGGCTCTCCTTGAGGCTGGCCTGTGACCGGGCTGATCATGGTTCTTGGGCGACGCTGTAAACCCGCTATCATCATTTTTCGCCCATCCTGGTCTTCCTGACCCTGGTCCATCGTGAAGGGGACTGACGGTGAAACGCTGCAAGCCCAATGAGCCGTGCTGGTGCGGCAGTGGGCGCAAGTACAAGAAGTGCCATCTGGCCCACGATGTCATGGCCTCCCTGCGGGGCGACGAGGTGCCGGTCAGCCAGGGTCTGCGGCCGGGGCAGATATCACCCCGCCGGCCGGTACCGGCCACCATCCCGGCCCCCAGCTACGCCCTTGACGGGCGGCCGCCGCGCAAGCAGCTCGGCACCCTCTACAAGCCCCCGGAGCAGATCGCGGCGATGCGGGCCGCCTGTGCCATCGCCCGCCGCATCCTCGACGAGGTCTGCGCGGCGGTGGCCGTGGGGGTGACCACCGACAGCCTGGACGCCCTGGCCCATGCCCGCTGCCTGGAGCTGGGCGTCTATCCCTCGCCGCTGAACTATTCCGGCTTTCCCAAGAGCATCTGCACCTCGATCAATGAGGTCATCTGCCACGGCATCCCCGATGACCGCCCCCTGGCCGACGGCGACATCGTCAACGTCGATGTCACGGTGTTCCATCAGGGCATGCATGGCGATTGTTCGCGCACCGTGGCGGTCGGCACCATCGACCAGGCCAGCCAGCAGCTCATCGCGGTGACCGAACAGGCCCTGGCCGCCGGCATCCAGGCGGTCGTCCCTGGCGCCCCGGTGTCGGCCATCGGCGCCGCCATCGAGCAGGTGGTCCGGCCCTACGGCTACGGTGTGGTCCGCGACTTCGTCGGGCATGGCATCGGCGAGGTCTTCCACATGGACCCCCAGGTGCCGCACTACCACGACCGGCGGGCGAGCTTCATCCTGCGACCGGGCATGACCTTCACCATCGAGCCGATGATCAACCAGGGCGACCATCGGCACCGCCTGTGGTCGGACAATTGGACCGCCGTCACCGTTGATGGCCGCCGCAGCGCCCAGTGCGAACATACCGTCCTGGTCACCGACAACGGCGTTGAGGTGCTGACCGCAGCCCCGGATGCGGGTCCATGAGCGCCGAAGACCAGTTCATCGCCCAGCTCATCGCCACCCCGCCGCCGATCTCGGCCCCCTGCCCCATCGGTGACGACTGCTGCTGGTGGCAGCCCCAGGGCCTGACCTGCCTGAGCGTCGACAGCATCGTCGAGGACCGCCACTTCACCCGCGCCGACAGCCCTGAGGCCATCGGCGCCAAGGCGGCCGGAGCCGCCCTGTCAGACCTCGCCGCCATGGGCGCCCGCCCGGTCGGGGCGGTAGTAGCCCTGCACATCGCCCCTGGCTGGGATGCCCCGGCCCTGGTGGCAGCCTGCCGTCGTCATCTGGCCGCCTACGGCTGTCCGCTGCTGGGCGGCGATACCACGGCCGCCAGCGCCCTGGCTCTGAGCGTCACGGTCTGGGGCGAGGCCAGCGCCGGCCGCCTGGTGCATCGTCATGGTGGCCAGGCCGGGGATGTCCTGGCCGTCACCGGCCCCCTGGGGGGGGCTCCGGCCTCCGGTCGCCATCTGCGGCCGCGCCCCTTGCTGGAGGAAGGCTGCTGGTGCGCCGCCCAGCCGGCGGTCCACGCCATGATGGATCTGTCCGACGGCCTGGCCAGCGACGCCCCCCGGCTGGCCGTCGCCAGCGGTCTGGGCTGTGAACTGGAGGCCGCCGCCATCCCCCTGCATCCCGACATCGCCGACGACCCCGAGGCCCTGCGCCGGGCCTGCTGCGACGGCGAGGACTTCGCCCTGCTGCTGGCCATCGACCCCGCCGCCTGGCCAGAACTGTACCGCGCCTGGCCCTTCGCCCCCCTGCACGCGGTCGGCCGCCTGATCACCGAGCCCGGCGCCTGGTGGTGCGTCGACGGCAGTCGACAGGCGTTGCCCTGGCGGGGGTACGAACACCGCTGGTGATGACAAGCCCATCAGGGCAGCTACTCAACGGCCAGATCAGCATCGACCAGGCGACCGAGTTCTTCGGCCCGTTGGCGCAGGCCGGCGAAACGATCATGATCAGGAATGTCGCCGCACAGGGCCAGGAAGGCGGCCGCCTGGACCGCATCGCCCAGGGCCAGGGCGGCGGCGGCGTCCTGGAGATCGTGGAGGATCAAGCGGTAGCGCTGACGGATCAGGTCCTCCAGGGCGGCCTCCTGGGCCGTGAGGTCGGCCTGCGGCAGGGCGGCGCGCAACTGGTCCAGGGCCGCAGCGGCGGCATCAATGGCCCCGCTGGCCAGGGCGCTGGTCAGCGCCTGATGCTGGTCCTCGGTACTGGGCGGAGGCTCCGATCCGGGACCAGCCGGGCGCCACAGCCCGGCCACGGCCATGATCAGCAGGATGAGGCCCGCGATGGCCAAGCCCGGCCACCACCGTCGCCACCGCCAACCCGGACCAGACACGGCAGGGTCGTCATCAATGGCCGTCGCCGCCCCGGCCACCGAGCCCGGTACTGCCATCGCCACCGGACCCGCCGCACCGATGGCCGCCGCCGCCGGGATCCGCTCGATCAGGCCGGCCATGGCCTGGGCCATGGTCCGGGCATCGGCGAAGCGTTGGGCCGGAGCCTTGGCCAGGGCTTGGGCGAAGAAGGGATCGCAGATCGGGGCCAAGTCCGGCCGCAGGGCCGCCAGCGATGGGACCGGGTCATGAAGATGGCGATGGAGGACGGCCAGGGAATCAGCCGCCGAAAAGGGCACCTGGCCGCAGAGGTTGTGGTATAGGGCACAAGCCAAGGCATAGAGGTCGGCCGCCGGTCCCGGCTCCTCGCCCCGACACAACTCAGGAGCCATGTAGGCCGGACTGCCGATGATGGTCCCGGCGGTGGTTACCACCAGGCTGTCGGGGGCCTTGGCCAGACCAAAGTCGACCAGCTTGGCCTGGCCCCGGCGGGTCACCATGATGTTATCGGGCTTGAGGTCACGATGGACGATGCCCAGGGCATGGGCCGCCGCCAGGCCCTCGGCCGCCTGACGATACAGGCCCAGCAGCTGCCGGACCCGCAGAGGGCGTTGCTGACAGAGGCGGTTCAGGCTGGAGCCATCGACCAGTTCCAGGACCAGGACCAGCAGCTCACGACCATCCGGGCCCTGCACCGGACCGAAGTCGAAGCAGGCGACGACATGGGGATGATGCAGTTGGGCCAGGGTCCGAGCCTCGCGATTGAAGCGTTCGACATAGTCGGGATCAGCCAGCAGATGTGGGGCGCTGACCTTGATCGCCACCGGACGGTCGAGGCGCACCTGGCGGCCCCGGTACACGGTCCCCATAGCCCCGCGCCCCAGCACCGCCTCGAAGCACAACTGCTCAGTGGCGAAGCCGAGCAGGGGATCGCCCCGGCCCTCATCAGACCTCACCGACGATGCCGCCGCGTGCTGCACTCCGCCTCCTTGCCTGGGTCATGAGGACAATGGCCATGATAGTCGGGCAACCCCACGGTGAAAGACCAACGCCGCCGCCAGTCCGCTTGACCATCCGCAATCAGGCCTGAGCATGACAGAGACGCAATGGCGTTCAGCAACCACGATCCCCAATCCGCCGATCTCCGGCTCAGCATATATCATGATATTGAGCCCCTTCAGGGCTCAATGTTGGTGTTGGTCTTCTACCCAGGGCGTTGCCCTGGGCTATCCCATGACGCCCCTTCGGGGCTGAAGCACAGTGGTCAAGGTGATGCCCTGGGCAGTCACGGGGCACCGCGTAGGAGTTCGATAATCGCCCCAAGGGGGCGAGATGATAGAGCCCAGGGCAACGCCCTGGGTACGAAGGTGGATTTCTCTCTCAGCCCTGAAGGGGCGAAACCATGACATGCGGTAACGAGTCTGTCTCAGTTCTTCTCAGTTCTTCTCAATCGCCTTGTACAGAAGCCCCCCAAGAATCGCCGTTGCTAAAACACCATAGACGCCTGTAAGGCGATAGACTGACACGTCGCCGTTCCTTACAGGACTCCTCAGAAAGGAATACCATGCTCCAACACATCGTCATGTGGCGCCTGCACGACAAGGCCCAGGCCCCGCAGTTGATCGCCCGTCTGCAGGCCCTGGCCGACCTGCCGATGGTCGGGGCCCTGGAAGCAGGCCTCAACATCAGCCCCCGCCCGGTCGCCTGGGACGTGGTCCTGGTCAGCAGCTTTGCCGATGAGGCCGCCCTTGAGGCCTATCGTGTTCACCCCGACCACCAGGCCGTGGTCAGCTACTTGGCCGACCTCGCCGCCGACACGGCGGTCGTCGACTACCTCCAATAAGACGGACCTGACATGCCGACCTACACCTACCAGACCATTCCCGCCAAGGGCCGCAAGGCCAAGACCTACGAGATCGAGCAACGTATGAGCGAGGCGGCCCTGAGCGTCCACCCCCAGACCGGCGAGCCCATCCAGCGCATCATCACCGCTGATCGTGGGGTCATCGCCAGCCGGAGCGCCCCCTCCTGCGGTAGCGACTGCGGCATCCCCGGCAGCGGCGGGGGCTGCTGTGGCGGCGGCTGCGGTCTGGGCTGAAGCAGCCCTGTCGCTGCACCATCCCCACGCTTGACCAGCGACCAAGACCCCATAGGGTGCCCGCCCGATCACACTACGCGAGGATGACGTCATGCCACGGGTCTGTCATTTCACTGGACGCCGGACTTCTGCCGGCTGGACCAAGGCCGAAAAAGGCAAGCGCCGCGACGGCGGTGTGGGCAACAAGGTCAAGGGACGCACCAAGCGTCTGGTCAAGCCCAACCTCAAGAAGGTCCGCTGCCTGATCGACGGCAAGGTCGTACGGGTCTACGCCTCGACCAAGGCCATCAAGAGCGGGCTGGTGGTCAAGCCCTGCAAGACTCCCGCCGCGCAGTGATCGCGGCGGCCGCCCGGCGCTGTGGCGGAGCGGCTACGCAGCGGATTGCAAATCCGCGTACCCCGGTTCGAATCCGGGCGGCGCCTTGTAGACCAGAACCCCTCTCGACCCCTGGTGGAGAGGGGTTCTGCACGTTTCGGCTCCACAATGTCAACCCGGTGGTCCTTGCCCTCCAGGATTGCCAACCGAGGCTGTGGCCATGCCCACCGACATCATTCTCGCCAGCACCTCGCCCTACCGGCGGCAGCTCCTGGAACGGCTCGGCCTGACCTTCACCGCCCTGGCTCCTGACTGTGACGAAGAGACCGTCAAGCGGCAGATCCGCGATCCCCTGGCCCTGGCCGAGACCCTGGCCGAGGCCAAGGCCCGTAGCGTCGCCCGGCATCATCCGTCAGCCCTGGTGATCGGCAGCGATCAGGTGGTGGCCCTGGATGATGAGATTCTGGGCAAGCCCGGCAGCCCGGAGGCGGCCCAGGCCCAGTTGGCCCGGATGGCCGGGCGCAGCCATCGTCTCATCACCGCCATGGCCATCATCCATGCCGGTCAGCTGTGGCAGCATACCGACGTCACCACGCTACAGATGCGGCCCCTGGATGCCGCCGCGATCGCCCGCTACATCGCCAGTGATCAACCGCTGGACTGCGCCGGGGCCTATAAGATCGAGGAGCGAGGAATTGCCCTGTTCACCGCCATCGACAGCGCCGACCACAGCGCCATCACCGGTCTGCCGCTGCTGGCCCTGGTCTCGCATCTAGTCAGCCTGGGCTGGCATATTCCCTGACCTCCACCCGTCATCTTCTTGTCATCTAGGAGCCTGTAAGGCATAGACTGACACGGCGCCATGCTCGGTCGCTATCCCCCTAGACCATGACAACCTCCCTGTCAGATGCTGATCCACATGCCCAAGCCCCGCCACCTCGCGACCATCACTAAAAGCCTGCCCTGCCTGATCCTGGCCCTGGTCCTGATCAGCTGCCGCTCGGCTCGGGCCCACCGGGAAGAGGCCGATCAGGTCGCTCAGGGTATCATCACCCAGGCCCGCCATCAGGCCCTGGGCCGCGATGAACCCTTCGACCTGCGTCCAGCCTCCGACACCCTACGGCGACGGCTGTTGCGGGGCCAGGAACTGCCGGTGGTCGATCCGGCCTCCCTGGGCCTGGGGGCGGTGGTCCTGCCGTCCCAGGTCCGCGACCGAGCCCTGGCCGAGGCCGATGCCGAGGCCCTGGCCACAAGTCCGGTCGAGACCGGCACCATCGTCCTGGATCTGCCCGGTGCCCTGCAGGTCGCCGCCGCCAACAGCCATCGCTACCAGGACCACAAGGATGCGATATTCCGCGCCGCCCTGGGCCTGGATCTGGAACGTGACGACTACCGTCTGCACTGGGACGGCTCGGCTGGCGTCGAAGCCATCGCCGACCTCTTGCCCGGCGAGGATCTGCTGGGTATTGAAGCCGGAGCGGGGCTGGGAGCCAGACGACGGTTTCGCTCAGGGATCACCGTGGCCGGAGCCTTGGGCCTTGATCTGGTCAAGCTGCTGAGCTTTGACAAGGCCTCGGCTTTCGGACTGGTCTTCGACGGCAGCATCCGCATCCCCCTGCTGCGCGGCTCCAGTCGCTTCATCCTCGAAGAACCCCTACGTCAGGCCGAACGCTCGGTCATCTACGCCATCTACCGTTTTGAGCGCATGCGTCAGGAGTTTGCCGTTGAGGTCGCTGAACAGTTCCTCCAGGTCCTGCTGGAGGCCGACCGCAGCGCCAATGCCGCCGCCAACCATCGCACTCTGGTGGCCGCCACCCAGCGGGCCGAGCATCTCGCCGAGGCCGGACGACTACCGGAAATACAGCTGGACCAGGCTCGTCAGAACGAACTGCGGGCCCGCGAGCGCTTGCTGGCCTCCTCTCAGGCCCACGCCCGCCGCCTGGATGAGTTCAAGCGCCTGATCGGCCTGCCGGTCGACGCCGACATCATGCTCGACGATGCCATCCTGGCCACCCTCCGCCAGGAAATCGCCAGATCCGACAACGATGCCCCTGATGACGATCTCA
>SLQH01000324.1 GCA_007131555.1 Planctomycetota bacterium
GAGATCATCATCAGGGGCAAAGCGAAGTGCTCTCCTGGCGCACCGTTGAACAGCACCATTTGCTGGCCCGTACGCAAGGCACGATATGAACGCACCTCATCGCCTTCATCATCATCAAAATGCAGGCCCAGACGCTGGACCAGACCAGGAACATCCAGCAGCAGCACGATCAAGCCATCGCCCAACACGGTATGTCCGGAGAACACTGTCGAACCGGCGACCAGAGCTGGAGTCGGCCGCACCACAATCTCTTCAATACCGGCCACCCGATCGACCATCAGGCCGAACAACGACCGACGAAATTCGACCACTACCAAGGTCTGACGACTACGCCGCCGCTCCTTGCCGCTGCGCCGGCCAGCCCAACGAGCCGCCTCAGCCTCACTCTCCTCGCTCCTGCGATCGGCAATCCGCTGGCGACGATCAGGCAGTACCTGCCCAGTGACAGGATGGATGAAGGTTCGTTCTTGGCCAAAAGCGTCTTCAGGATGAACGATGCTCAGCACCTTGTTGCGCAACTGGAAGACCCCCTGGCCCTCCAACGGCCGGATACGGTCAGCCGGATCCTGAGGATCGATGCGAATGATCTCGTTGACTGCTGACTCGGGAATGGCATAGCGCTCGTTGCCGATCACTACCACCAGGGCCGAGATCAGCGATGAGGAGACGATGGCCTGGGTAACCGGCAGCCGGAAGGCGAACACGGTACCGGAACCGACTTCGGTATGGATGCCGATACTGCCGCCGATGGCCTCGATGTTGGTCCTGACCACGTCCATGCCCACCCCCCGGCCGGACACATCGGTGGCCTGGTCACGGGTCGAGAAGCCAGCCTGCATGATCAGGTTGAGGGCCTGCTTGCGCGACAAGGCGCCAGCAGCGGCTGCATCAAGGATGCCCTTGTCTACAGCTTTGGCCCGCACCACCTGGTCATCAATGCCACGACCATCATCCTCAACCTCAATGATGATCTCGCCTGACTGCTGGTAGGCCCGCAGCGCCAGCCGTCCACAACGGTGCTTGTCGGCGGCCATGCGTTCCTCGGGAGTCTCCAGGGCATGATCCAGGGCATTGCGGACCAGATGGGTCAGGGGATCGGCAAAGGCCTCCAGGATGGTCCGGTCAAGCTCGATCTCACCACCATCGATCTGTAGTTCGACCTCCTTACCCAGCCGCCGGGCCAGATCGCGCACTACCCGATGAAAACGGGTGAACAGCTCGCTGACCGGCACCATGCGGCTCTGGACCACACTCTTATGGACCTCGGCGATGCAGCGCGACAGGGTCGAGAAGGCGACGTCGTCATGAAATTGATGACCGGACAGCAACTGATTGCGGGCCATGACCATGGTGCCGGTGAGGCTGAGCAGGTCGTCCAGGAACTGTACCGGCACCCGCATGGTCGCCGCCGCCTCGGTCGGACGGGCCTCGGCGGCCGATGGCGGCCCCGATACCGGCTTGGGAGCCGGCTGCGGGGCTGGTGGTTCCAGGGCCGTTGACGGCGCCTCGTCCAGAGCGTCCTCGGGCGATGAGCCCACGGCACCATCGGCCATGAAGCCCTCGTATAGAGCTAGCAGATCGGTCGCAGGCTGACCCTGGCCCAGATCACTGGCCGAAATCATCTCCTTGATACGGTCGACGGTGGCCAACAGCAGATCGGCCAGGCTAATCTCTAAGACCTGCTGCCCGGTCCGCACCCGCCCCATGAGGGTCTCGCCGGCATGGGCCAACTCAACCAGCGATCCCAGTTCCAAAAACGAAGCATTGCCCTTTATTGAATGCAGGCAGCGAAACAGGTCGTCGAGCATGTCCTGGCTGGCACCCTGTTGCTCCAGTTGCAGCAGCAGCTGCTCAATGCGATCCAGACCGGCCATAGCCTCAACGATGAAGTCAGCCAGGAGACCATCATCAGAATCTGTCATGCCAGGGTCCCGATCCTCGGTGGAACAGGGGTGAGGAATGGCATCAAGTGGCCGCAGGCAGCGATGCCGTAGACATTCATACTACCATGACCGGTGCTTCTGTCATGTTACAAAAACGTAAGCCCTCATGCGGGCGATATGGCCAATTACTGAACTCGATAAATCCCGGTGCCGACGGTCAAGCATCGATACGGCCCTTGCTCAAGCGTATCAATGCACTATGCTTCACTTTTGTCCTATGAGGACACCACGGCTTACACGCTTTTCGCCATCATCCACCGTTCTGAATTGACCGCCCATGCCAGACCACCACCAACATGCACCAGATCCTGCTCTGGTGGTGATCGTCAATGACGAGCCGATCCAGCTCGCCTGCCTGGACAGTTTTGCCCGCAAGACAGGGATGCAGACCAGAACCTTCACTGCGGCCATTGAGGCTCTGGCAGCCATGAATGACGGTCTGGTGCCGGATCTGATCGTGACTGATCTGAACATGCCCGGCATGGACGGTTGGCGCTTCTGTGCGTTGCTACGCTCCCGAGCCTATCCGGCCCTCAATACGGTTCCCGTCCTGGTGGTATCCGCGGTCTTCAGCAGCGAAGAAA
>SLQH01000487.1 GCA_007131555.1 Planctomycetota bacterium
CCTCAACCCGCGGCGCAACAACGCTCACCGCGATAGCCAACGTCCGTCGCGCCGCGGCTTGAAGCAACGCTAGTCATTTGCAGTGGCAGGTGATGATCATCGATCCAGGTCTTGACCAGGGTCCGCATAGTGGCGGCAGGATCAGGAATGTGGGAGGTTCCTGCCAGATTGGTGTACCGACCGACCAGCAGCGGTGCCTGGGCGACCAGGGCGAAGGGGCCGGGCTGCAGTTTGGGTGGAACATAGGGGGAGATGGTTCCTGTTCCGCCGCCCATCGCTGTACGGCGACGACCAAAGGCGATCTGTTGCAGGATCTGATTGACGCAATCCGACCAGTCTTGGGGGAGGCAGATCACCCCAGACCAACAGCACGGCCCCACGGCATCTATGCTGAAGAGTTGGGGTCCGAGGACAGTGTTGCCGCGGGTGCTTTCATCCAGGCCGACTTGGGCCCGCACCAGATGGGGCAGATCGCTAAGCTTGAGATAGAATAGGCCGTCCTTGTTCTGAATCAGTGAGCCGCTCAGTGATTTCGGAGACTCGATGGCATCCCGCTGGGCGGGGTTCAATAAGGAGTCGGCGGCCAGGTTTTTTTGGGCTTTTTGGGCCGCGTCCATGTCCTTTGCCACCGTCAATGACAGGGGGACCGCCATGGCCAGCCCTTGTGAATCGGGTGTGTCGGCAAAACCACTGGGACGCAGTGGGCCGGCACGGAAAGAAGGGCTGTTCAGGAGGGCCTGGGCGGCTTCATGACCGAACTGTGTACCAAGACCTGAAATGATGGCACCGATCACCGCACTGGCAGGAATGCAGGCGCCGCCGGCAATATGGTTGGCTGCCTCGGGGTGTTCAGGACAGAGTACTGGCTCATGGGCAGTGAAGTCCAGGCGCCACCAGGTGCACGGGCCGTCCGGCTTGGGGAGGACACGCGTTGGATCGGCTGACTCCTGCTGTTGAGAGGATGTCGCCGACTTGATGGCAGCCAGAGCATCGTTGATCTGGTCGGCATGCTGCTGGGACATGATGTTGTGGTTGCGTGCGTCCGATGCAGGCGATTTGTGATCATTGGTGATTTCAATCACGCAGCGGCCGCAACCCCGCTGACGGGATCCTCCAACAGCCTCAAGACTCAAGAGACAGAGACGCAAGATCGGTTCAATGCGCGCATCACGTCCGGTCCAGTGCAGGGTGCCCTTGAACCGGGTTCCGGTAGGGATGGTCTCAGTGACCCGCAAGGAGTGGGCCAGGGCTGTTCCCGCCAGATCTGATCCGGGCTCATTGATGGCTGTTCGGGCGGCCAGCGATCCCTCGTGGTCGGGACCTGATTGCCATTCCAGATCCGGAAGGCGCAGTACAGTGGCTTGGGCAGCAAGCTGATGGACGTCGTTTCGGTATGTGCAACCAAATATACTGTCGGTTACCATCTGCATGTCTGCGTCAGGCAGTGTGATGAAGGGGGCGATCCGCTGCCATTGGTGCCTGAGCAGCCCCTTGATATGTGATCCTGGCAGTGTGGGTCTGCCCTGGGTATCACGCGGGAAACGATCATTGACCAATTCTGTGCCCAGGCCGGTGCCCGGTTCGGCGTCGCTGGTGAGGGTGAGTATGAACTCAAACACGGGCGGTCTCCTGCTGTAGACGGGTGGTCTCCTCAACAACCAGGATTGCATCCCAGAGGATTGTGGTGATGGGATTGTCAGTCTTGGGCGGAATCGTCCATGAGCGATCGATCAGGGTGCGTTCATCGGAGGTCAATTCCTTGCTGAGGGGAGGAGGCTTGGGATGGCCTGGGATATGGGGGCCTGCCAGCAGGGCCGCCAGGAATGGGTGTCGCTTGGCCATCCGCCAGGCGATGGCCAAGCGATGATGGTAGGGATATCGCAGGGCAGTCTGGACCTCGGCCAGGGCATGGCGCGCTTCCTGATCATTCAACCGTTGTGCCAAGGCAAGGACCTTGTCCAGGCGCTCTCCAATGGCATAGGGTCGCTGGGTCAGGTGGACGGTACGTTTGTCAAGATCAGGGTCGACGAAGGTCAGTTCACGCATGCGGCGTTGGGCAGGGGAATCAAGTAGCCCATCAGTGATGATCTCGAAGTCGAGCGCAGCAGGGCTGGGGGCATTGTTGCCGCCGCTTCCACGATAGGTGGCCTTGGTGTTGTCGAGCAGGCGGTGGGCATAATCGATGGCGCTGGCGATCGGGTAGCTGTTGTTGATGCAGACAATGCCACCACTGGTGGTCAGGCGGCCACCGGTGGGGCGCCATAGGCACTGCCCGGTGTCATCGTGGATGGTTCGGCTGTGTTCGTCCCAGGCATCCACCATCGCCTGGGCCAGGGTGAAGGCGTAGGAGGAGTGGGCCAATATCTGGATATCGTCTCCTCCGGCCACCAGAGGGCGGAAAGGAAGGACGATGATCTGCTGACCGTTTTCGTCTTGAGCCGTGACGTCTTCCCAGTTGAGTCCGTTGGCGTTGCTGTCTTCAACCCACTTTCTGACGGCCTTGCCCAGCCCGATGGCCAC
>SLQH01000208.1 GCA_007131555.1 Planctomycetota bacterium
TCCAGTCGTCCTCGGGCTGGGGTTCGGACAGGGCCAGGGTCCAGGTGAAATTATCGTGCTCGTCGGCGAGGCGGTTGAAGTCGTCGTTGTAGAAGCTCTCGCGCAGGCTGCGGGCCCCGTACCAGAAGCTGATGCGGCGACGGCTGTGCAGACGGTGGAACTGGTCGAGGATGTGGGCCCGCATCGGCGCCATGCCGGCTCCGCCGCCGATGAAGCACATTTCGGCTTCGCTATCCTTGGCGAAGAACTCGCCGAAGGGGCCGGAGATGGTGACCTGATCGCCCGGCGTGAGGTTGAAGATGTAGCTCGACATGGCTCCCGGCGGGGCCTTGGGGGCTTCACGCGGCGGGGTGGCGATGCGCACGTTGAGCATGATGATGTCGTGTTCCAGCGGTTCATTAGCCATCGAATAGGCCCGGACCACGGGCTCATCAACCCGCGAGGTCAGCTCGAACAGGCCCATGCGCTGCCAGTCGTCGCGGTAGGTCTCGTCGATGGCGAAATCAGCGTAGCGGACTTGATGCGCAGGGGCGGTGATCTGGATGTAGCCACCGGCCCGGAAGGGGACCTCCTCACCGGCCGGCAGCTCCAGGACCAGTTCCTTGATGAAGGTCGCGACATTGCGGTTGGAGCGCACCGTGCAGGTCCACTGGCGGACAGCGAAGACCTCCTCGGGGACGGCGATGCGCAGATCCTCGCGGACCCGCACCTGGCAGGACAAGCGCATGTGGTCACGCAGTTCGCGCCGGGGCAGCTTGCTGCGTTCGACCGGCATGACGCCGCCGCCGCCCTCCAGCACCCGGCAGCGGCAGACTCCGCAGGTGCCGCGACCACCACAGGCCGAGGGCAGGTAGATGTCATGCCGCATCAGGGTCTGGAGCAGGCTGCTGCCGGCCTCGGTCTCGATGGCCTTGTCGGCATCATCATTGATGGTCAGGACCACCGGGCCGGACGGCACCAGGCGTCGCCGGGCCTGGACCAGCAGCAGGACCAGGGCCAGGATCACCCCGGTGAACATCAACACCCCGGCGATGATCGTCAACATGACCGGCCTTTGCTGCACAGCCTCATAGCTGGATTCCCGCAAAAGCCATGAAGGCCACGGCCATGATGCCGGTGATGATGAAGGCGATGGGCAGGCCGCGCAATCCGGCCGGGATATTATGATAGCGCAGGCGCTGGCGGATGGCGGCCAGGGCGACGATGGCCAGCAGCCAGCCGAGGCCGGAGCCGAGAGCGAAGACCGTGCTCTCGCCCAGGTTGTAGCCGCGTTCGACCATGAATAACGACGCCCCCAGGATGGCACAGTTGACGGCGATCAGGGGCAGGAAGACGCCCAGGGCGTTGTAGAGGCTGGGGACATGGCGGTCGAGGACCATCTCGACCAGTTGGACCATGGCGGCGATGGTGCCGATGTAGGTCAGGAAGCCGAGGAAGGACAGGTCCAGGTCGGCACCCCCGGCGAACAGCCAGGACAGGGCTCCGGGAGCCAGGAAGAAACGGTACAGGAGATGGTTGAGGGGGACGGTGATCAGCAGCACCACGCACACCGCCAGGCCCAGGCCGAAGGCGGTCTCGACCCGGCGCGACACGGCCAGGAAGGAGCACATGCCCAGGAAGAAGCCGAGGGCCATGTTCTCGACGAAGACCGCCTGGAACAGGAGGCCGAGATGGTGTTCCATCACTCCTCCTCCTGTTGCTGCGGCCGCAGGCTGCGGACCAGCCAGATGGTGACGGCGATGATCAGGAAGGCGGCGGGCGGCATCAGCATCAGGTTGACCGGCACATACCAGCCGCCGGCGTTGCGCTGGACCAGCACTTCGTACCCCAACAGCCGGCCGCTGCCCAGCAGTTCACGCAGGGTGGCGGTGATCAGCAGGATGGCGCTGTAGCCCAGGCCGTTGCCGAGTCCGTCGATGAAGCTCGGCAGGGGGCGGTTGGTCATGGCGAAGCCCTCGGCCCGGCCCATGACGATGCAGTTGGTGATGATCAGGCCAACGAACACCGACAACTGACGGCTGATCTGATAGGCGAAGGCCTGGATGATCTGATCGGCGACGATGACCAGCGAGGCGATCACCGTCAGCTGGATGATGATGCGGATCGAAGGCGGAATCCAGCGCCGCAGCAGGCTGATGGTGAGGTTGGAGCAGGCGGTGACCAGGGTCAGGGCCACGCACATGATGATGGTCGGGGCCAGCTGGGTGGTGACGGCCAGGGCCGAGCAGATGCCCAGCACCTGGACCCCGATCGGATTGCGGTCGACCAGGGGATCGGTGAGGACCGGCAGGAGCGGCTGGCTCATGAGGGGTCCTCCGCATCCGGCAGCAACAGGCGGCGGTAGCCCAGGGGGCCCAGCCAGTAGCGGACCAGGGCGTTGACCCCGCGTGAGGTCAGGGTGGCCCCGGTGAGGGTCATGACCTGACGCTCAGGGCCGCTGGCGGTGCTGCCGACCAGGGAGAAGATCACCGTGCCGTCGTCATCATAGGCCCGCACGCCTTCCCAGGTTGCCGCCCA
>SLQH01000088.1 GCA_007131555.1 Planctomycetota bacterium
CACGTCGCCTGGCTTGGCCTTTTCGGCCCCGATTCCGCCGAAAACCTCACCATAGCTACGGCTATGGCTGCGTTTTTCGACGAAATCGTGTCTCGAAAATGCACTGCGCCATGCTCGGTCGCTATCCCTTACAGACTCCTAGTGGTCGGGTCTCCAGCAGGCCGGCCCGCTGGAGATGCTCCTGGACCGTGGGCAGGCGGTCGACTTGGCGATCAAGGCGTGGCCGGCAGGCCAGCAGACCCTGGGTATAGGGATGCTGGGGCCGGGCGAAGATGTCCTGCACCGTGCCCTGTTCCACCGCTTGGCCCCGCCACATGATGACCACCCGGTCGGCAAGATCGGCCACCACGCCCAGATCATGGGTGATGAACAATACCGCCATGCGATGCTGATGCTGGAGCCGGCGGAGCAGCTCCAGGATCTGGGCCTGGATGGTGACGTCCAGGGCGGTGGTCGGTTCATCGGCGATCAGCAGGGCCGGTTCGCAGGCCAGGGCCATGGCGATGCATACCCGCTGCCGCATGCCGCCGGAGAGTTCGTGGGGATAACGGTCATAGCAGGAGTCGGCGGCGGGGATGCCGACCTCATGCAGCAGTTCCACGCAGCGGTGGCGGCGGGCGGCGGGAGCCAGCGTGGTATGCAGTTCCAGGACCTCGGCGATCTGTCGTCCGCAGGTCCACACCGGGTTGAGGGCGGTGGTCGGTTCCTGGAAGATCATGCTGATGTCGTTGCCGCGCAGGCGTCGCAGGCGCTCCGGCCGGGCCCGCAGCAGGTCCTCGCCCTGCCACACAATGCTACCGCCGGGATAGCAGGCCGGTGGCTCCTCCAAGAGGCGCATGACCGACATCGCCGACACCGACTTGCCCGAGCCCGATTCCCCGACCAGGGCCACCACCTCGCCGGCGCTGATGTCAAAGCTCAGGCCACGCACCGCATGGACGGTCCGCTCCCGCAGCCGGAAGTCGACCTCCAGGTCGCGGATCTGCAGCAAGGGGGCGGAATCATTCATCCGAGGTCTCGCAGTGTGAGGCCGGTTGGAAACCGGCGGTCCCAGGGCTGGGGAGTGTTGCGCACATGGGCAGGCAACGACGAAGATGGGGTGCTTCTGCGGTTTTTAGGCTCATCGGGCACCCTCGCTGCGGGTATCGAGGGCCTCGCGCAGGCCGTTGCCGATCAGGTTGAGGGCGGTCACCAGGCCGAAGATGGCCAGACCGGGGACGTAGATGATGTGATAGTACTGGGGGTTGTTGCGACCATCGCTGAGCATCAGACCCCAGCTGGGGGTCCGGGCCTCGACCAGACCGAGGAAGGCCAGACCGCTTTCGCCCAGCACCGTGCCGGCCACCCCGAAGGCGGCCGAGATGATCAGCGGGGTCAGGGCATTGGGCAGCATGTGGCGGAACATGATCCGGCTCTTGGAGAAGCCCAGGGCCTCGGCCGCCAGCACGTATTCGCGCCCGGCCAGGGCCAGGAACTCGCCCCGCACCAAGCGGGCGGTACCGGCCCAGCCGGTGAGCCCGAAGACCAGGATGATGACCATCAGATCGCGGCCGACCATGGCGATGACCACCAACACCAGGAGGAAGGTGGGGAAGTTCATCATGATCTCAACCAGGCGTTGCAGCAGCAGATCCACCCAGCCGCCCCAGTAGCCGGAGACGGCCCCGATGACAATGCCGATGCCCATCGACAGCAGGGTCGCCAGGACCCCGATGGTCAGGCTGATCCGGGCACCGAAGCAGAGGCGGGCGAAGACATCGCGGCCGGTGGCGTCGGTGCCCAGCCAGAAGCGCCGTCCGCTGTCCTCGTTGATCTGGCCCGGTCCGGCCAGCACCGCACCCCGGTAGGGGCGCTCGAAACGGTGGGGCACGGGGGGGAACAGGGCCATGCGCAGGGCGATCAGATGGATGTCGTCCTCAGTGACGGTGAAGGATGTCCCACCCCGCTGGCCAACGGCTCGCACTTGCCACTGCATGGTGCCGTCATCGTCCTCGAAGTGGAAGAGCAGGCGCAGGCGACGCCCGTCGTCATGCAGGACGGTATCACCGCTCTCCAGGGCGCTGAGTCCGTGTTCGGCCAGTTGGCGGCTGTTGACGAGATTGGCGAAGGTGGTATCCGGCGCGCCTCGCTCCCGCCACAGGGCGGCTGAACTGATCCAGGACCGGGGGAAGACCAGCACCACCACCGCTGCCCCGATGATCACGCCAATACGCAGCCCGGCGGCCCCCCGCTGCAGGCGGCTGGCGGTCCACAGCCCGACTGTCACCAGGGCGGCGGCGATGGTCAGGGTCACCAACCAGGCCAGGGGCAGCATGCCAATCACGGCCAGGGCCACCGCCGCGGCCAGACCGTAGCGCAAAACCTGCATGCGTCGCCCAGGCCAGGGGCCCCAGCGGGCGGCGATCAGGACCGGCGGCAGGGCCAGGGCCATGACATTGAAGAAGAAATCGTGGTGCTCGGTGTAGACGAAGCGGTTGAACAGGCTGGCCAGTATCGGCAGGCGCAGGCCGTCATCATCCCACCAGAGCAGGGCGATGTCGCTGGCGATGAAGGGGGCGTAGAGCCCCAGCAGGGCATAGACCGCCAGCAGATAGAGGCCGACGCGAGCGCTGCGCAGGGCCAGGAGGCGGGCCATGGCCCGTTGCCAGGGGGAGCGGCTGCGGGGCTGGGGCTCAGACATAGCGGCTCCGGATCCGCGGATCGACCACCGCATACATGATGTCAGCGACCAGGATGCTGATCAGGAACAGCCCCACCGAGATCAGGGTTGAACCCATCAGCAGGGGGGCATCGCCATCCAGGGCGGCCTCATAGAGGAGGGTGCCGAGGCCGTTGATGGAGAAGATGATCTCGGTGAACAGGAAACCGCCGTACAGGGCCGAGAGCAGGCCCTGGCCCAGGGTGACCATGGTCACCATGCTGTTGCGCAGGGCATGGCGATAGATGATGCGGTCCTCATCGCAGCCCTTGGCCCGGGCGGTGCGGATGTAGTCGGCATGCATCTGGTCGAGGAGTTGGGCCCGCATGTAGCGCGACAGGGCGGTGAAGCTGCCGTAGGTCAGCAGCAGCAGGGGCAGGAAGCCATGCCACAGATAGTCGAGCAGCAGGCGTGGCGGGCTCAGCCAGTGGGCGTCGGGGGAGCTGAGGCCGATGTTGGGAAAGAGACGTATGCCGGTTGAGGAGTCGGTGCAGAGATGGTGCAGGAACAGGCTGCCAAGAAAGAACGACGGCACCGACCACAGGAAGAACAAGGAATTGGTGGTGATGGCATCGCCTAGGCTGCCGGCCCGGCGGGCCGAACGGATGCCCAGGGGGATGGACACCGTCCAGGCGATGATGATGGCCAGGATGTTGAGGGTGAAGGTGACCTGCCAGCGCTCACCAATCAGGGCGAAGACGCTGCGGCCCTTGGAGTGGCTCCACAGGCGGCCGGTGAACAGCTTGGTCATCAGGTCGACGAAGCCGGTCTCCAGGACCATGGCCCGGACGATCCGCCCGGTGCTGCGCTGGTACAGGTCCCGATTGGCCTCGTAGAGTTCCAGCAGGGCGGCCCGCTTGGCCTCGCGTTCCGGGTCCTCGGTGATGAAGCCGAACTCGGGGTCATTGCGGTAGGCGATGGCCAGACGGTCGAAGGCCTGGTTGCGCTGCCGCTTGGCCTGTCGTTCGGCCTCCGTGAGCAGTTGGAGATCGGTCGGCAGGGGCGGATCAAAGGCACACAGGCGCAGAGCCTGCGAGGCCGGACCGTGGAAACGTTCCAGGCTGTCATCGGCCAGGATGGCGATCAGGGGCTCGACATAGAGCGGCCCCTTGAGCCACAGATCGAGCTCCTCACGACTGCGTTGGCCATCGTTGAGCAGGGCCTGGGGACCGCGCTCCAGGCGCTGCAGATGGCGCAGCACCCCGTCCTTGCTGGTGAAGCCGCGCAGATTGATGACTGCCGGCAGATGGTTGCCGGCCAGATGGAAGCGGGCCAGGTGATTGCGGACATTGGTCAGATGGGATTCGGCCTGCCGCAGGCCGGCTTCTTCACCGCTACCGCCGCGATGCAGTTCCTCGGCCAGGGTCGGGCCGCGCAGGCGGACCACGGCGAAATTGATCACCAGGATCCCGATGAAGGTCGGGATCATCCACAGCAGACGACGGATGATATAGGCCCACATGCCGGGTCAGCGCTCCAGATACCACCAGGAACTATTGCGGTTATAGAAGGGGTGCAGGGCATCAAGGGCCTCGACCACCCCGTGCAGACGGTGCTCGCCGGCATTCTGCCAGGTGAAGATCGATTCAGCAGTGCGGAAGAACAGATAGGGCTGTTCGCGGTGGATGATCTCCTGGAAGCGCCGGGCGATGGCGATGCGTTCCTCCATGGCAAAGGTCTCACGCAGGCGCTCGGCCAGTTCGTCGGCCTCGGTATCGGCGAAACCGACATGATTGGATGATCGCGGTTCGGTGGCGAAGCGGGAATGCCAGAGCTGTTCGAAATCGACCTCGTAGCTCATGCGCCAGCCACCAGTCACGGCGTCAAAGTCACGATCTTCATAGACCTTGACGAGATCACGCCATTCCAGGGTCTCGGCCCGCATGACGATGCCCAGGGCCCGTAGCTCCTCCTGGTAGATGGCCAGGGTGCGGTCCCATTCCGGTGAGTTGGCGTAGCCTTTGATGACGAAGGAGAAGGAGATGCGTTCGCCGCCGATGTCGCGGTCAAGGATGCCGTCTCCGGTGCTGTCCTCCCAGCCAGCGGCATGCAACAGAGCCATGGCCCGATTGCGATCATAGGCCAGATCCTCCAGCCCATCATGGAAATAATCGCTGCTGGGGTGGACATTGGTCACGGCCGGTTGCCCGAGGCCAAAGAAGACCTCATCAATGATGCGTTGTTTGGGAAAGGCATGGGCCAGGGCCTGGCGGACCCGACGATCAGTAAACAGGGGGCGGCGCATGTTCCAGCCGATGTAGGAGTAGGCCAAGGTGTCGACCCGCTCCCAGGCTAGTGCGCCTTCACGCGGCTGCTCGCGATTGAAGCGTCGTTCATGGCCGTCGAGGATGTTGGCCTTGTACTGGATGGGGCGCAGGCTATGGGTGTGGACCTGGCTGTTCTTGAAGGCCGTCAGTTGGGCTTCGGGCTCACGCACCCGGCAATTCATGTCGATCATCGCGAAGTGGCCACTGTTGGTCCAGCAGTCGGCATGGCGGCGCAGGATGATGTGCTGGTCGGGGACGAAATCCCAGAGTTGGTACTGGCCAACCCCGATGATCTGACGGCGCTGGTCGAACCAATGGTCATTGAATTGGAGGGGGATGTCGTCTTCGGCCAGAGGCTGGCCATCCTGGTCGCGGGTGTAGACATGGCGCGGTAGGGGTTCCAGCCCCATGCTGGCTCCCAGCGAAGTGTACAGGGTCCGGCTCCAGGTCAGTTGCAGGGTGTGGTCGTCCAGGGCCACGGCCTCCTCAAGATCCTCATAGTAGGACTTGAGGGCCGGGCACTGCACATCCTCATGCTGGATCATGGCGATGGTGAAGACGAAGTCATGGGCAGTCAGCGGCACCCGCTCGCGTAGCCAGGCGAAGCGTTCATCTTGCAAAGCCAGGCGGGGCACCTGCCAGTAGACGCCTGGGCGGATGGTGAAGGTATAGCGTGTGTAGTCGTCTTCGATGATGCATGAGGTGGCCAAGCGGCCTCGCCAGCGCATCGGCTCGACCCCGTCGCGCACGCACAGGCTGTCATTGGTCATGCCGTGCAGGTTGCTGACGTCAGCAGCATTCTCGATGATCGGATTGAGGCCGGGTGGGGTGTTGCCGAAGGTGCGGAAGGTGCCGCCGATGCGGGCCGCGTCGAACTGTGGTTCGGCATGGGGCAGCAGGAAATTGCTGCCCAGGCGTGGCAGACCGTCGCGCAGAGGGTCGTTGACGGTACTGTCGGGCTTGGGGTCGGCTGGCGTGGGCTGTTCCTGTTGTTGGGCCTGGATCTGGGCTTGGGCGGCAACGATATTGTCGGTGAGATCGCGACGCAGGGAGTCAACAGCCGCCAGGATCTCGTCGGACCCATGGCTGCTGGCTACCGGCGGTGGCTGGGCCAGGCGGCGGTCCAACTGTTCGAGGGACTGCTGGACCTGATCCAGGGCATCGCGGATCTCACGATCACGTTCCGGCCCCTTGTGCAGACTCAGGTAGACCAGCAGCAGCAGGATGAGGGCAGCACAGGTCAAGGCGATCGTCAGGTACCGCATGGCATCTCCCTCGCTGCGGCCCGGGTTGTGGTCCGCGTCGTGACGATGCTATGGACGCCCGGCGTCAGCCAAGCGCAGATGTCAGGCGGAGTGCCAGGGCGGATCAGGGACCGATCGTGCAGCGGATGGCGAGGTGATGGTCGACCGGGGTGCGCAGGGGGATGATGAGCCGCCAGCAGGCCGGTGGCGGGGCGGTGGTGTCACGCATCCTCTGGTAGTGGTGACCACAGGTGCCGGGTCCGATGCTGATCCGGTAGCCGTCATGGACGTAGCAGCCGCTGCCGGCCTGAAGCATGAAGACCTGGCCTTCCCGTGGCCACATGCAGCCGCCGGCGCTCTGCCAGCGGCCACCGAGCGGCAGGTCGAAGGCGATCTGGACCGGCACATCGTCCGGGGCGGTGGCGCTGTGCAGGTGCAGATCGACCCCGGTCTCGGCTTCCGGTGCCGGGTCGACCCGCAGGCTGGCCTGGCAGGGCGGTCGGGGGCTCAGACCGCGCTCGGCCCAGGTCCGGTCCCATTCCTCGGGTGGTATCGGTCGGTCGAGGGCCAGGCTGTAGCCCAGGCGATAGGGCGGCAGATGGCCGCGGCTGGTCAGACAGACGCCCTGCTCGTCGGGGACCATGCTGTCGGTGACGAAGCGGCCATGGCCGAAATAGGCGTGGGCGATGCCCAGACCGGCGATGGCATTGCTACCCCAGGTCAGGGTCAACAGGCGCTCGCCCTGGCCACAGACGCTACAGGCGAAATCGCCGTGCCGCAGGCGCCACAGACCGACTGTCGGCCACCATGCCTGGCGCCGCTCAGCCAGGCGGTCGGCCGGCGGCAGGTCCAATGGTCCGCCCAACACCAGTTCGGCGGCGATCCAGAACAGGGTGTCAAGGCGGGAGTCCGTGGCCTGGTGCCACAGCCAGGCTGCCGTGGCTCCCAGTTCACGATCGCCGGTCAGGCGCCAGGCGCGCATATAAGAGGGGATCAGGGAGGATGGTACCGTGCGGGTGCCGTGGTCCTGGCGGGTCGAGAGGATGGTCTCGGCGCTGCCGTCACCATTGAGCAGCATCAGATTGGCCCGCAGGTTGGCGAGGGCCGCCGCCCGGCCCTCAGGCCAGCCCAGATGCTCATCGACCAGCAGCAGGCTGCTGTCGCTGACGGCATCGTACACCCCGACGCTGCGCTCCAGGAACAGGCCGTCGGCATTGAGGTCCGGGGTCTCGGCCATCCAACGCCGGGCCGCCGACGCCGCATCGAGGTCCGGGAAATGGCGGGCGGTCTGGGCCAGGGCCGCTGCCATCACCCAACGGTGGTTGGGGGTATGGACGCCCCCGTCCAACAGACAACGACCGGCCTCAGCGCAGATCGTGCGCAGGTCCTCCAGCAGCGCCGGACAGGCATCCTGGCGGGACGGGAGGAGGTCCAGGCAGCGCAGCAGCAGGCGCAGCATGAAGGCGGTGTCGGCATCGCCGTCGACGTTGCAGGAGCGCAGATCGATGCGGCCGCTGGGTCGCCGCAGGCGGCGGATGGCCGCCGCTCCCCGGGTGGCGATGTCCAGGTCCTCCGGACTGCCATCGCAGACCCAGGACAGCACCGCGCCTGCCACCAGTCGGGCGGTGCCGGTGTGCCCGAGTTCGTCCATGCCGTGCTGGTCGCTGATCCGGGCCCCGTCATCCGCCGCCTGGGGATCACGTCGTTGGTGGCGGGCGTCCTGGCGCAGGGCTTCGCGCAGGCAGGTCAGCACGGTGTCCAGGTCGAGGGGGCGGGTCATGGTTGGGCCTCCAAGACCCTGGTGCCGATCCCTGGCAGGACCCAGTGCTCGCTTACCGCTTGGCCGCTGATCAGGTCGCGCCAGGGGCCGGGAGCGAGCTGCACCTGACGTGGTTGGGTGGTGGCGTTGTGGACGAAGAGGAAGCGGCGTTGGCCGTCGCTGCGCTCCTGGAACCATAGACCGGCCTCCGGGCGTTGGGGACACAGGGCCGGCAGGTCATGACTGGCCACCAGGCTGTCGACCAGGGCGTCAAGGAAGGCCTGCTCGCAGCGGGCGGCGAGATGGTAGGCCCAGCCGGCCCCGTGGCGGCGGCGGGTCAACACCGGGCTGCCAGCGTAGAACTCACTGTCATAGTGGGCCAGGACCTCGGTGTCGGCGCTGCAGCGCAGGATCTCACAGTATGCGCGAGCCAGGGCCGTGGCCGGCAGGCCGGGCAGGCCGGGCAGGCCGTCGCCGCAGCGGATGGTCACCGTCTGGTCCGGCGGCAGGCCGTCCATTTCCTCAACCCGGATCCCCAGCAGGCCGTCCAGGCCGGCTCCGGGAAAGCCGCCCAGATGGCAGCGGTTATGGGCATCACAGTGGCCGGTGAGATAGGTGGTCAGCAGGATGCCGCCCTGGTCCACGAAGGAGATCAGGCGCTGGCCCAGGTCCTCGCTGATCTGATAGCCCATGGGCACCACCACCATGCGGTAGGGGCTGGGATCGCCGTGGCCGGGCAGCAGGTCCAGGCTGACGGCGCGGGTCCGCAGGGCCCGGTACCAGGCCCTGACCTCGTCCATGTAGCCCTTGTCGACCGGCTGCTTGGGCGGCAGGTTGGCGGTCTCCAGGCCCCAGCGCATCTGCCAGTCCTCCAGCAGGGCCACCGGGGCGGCCACCCCGCTGCCCAGGATCGGGGTCAGGGCTGTGAGGTCCTGGCCGTGTTCGGCCACTTCAGCGAAGACCCGGGTATCGTGACCGGCGTGGTCGACCACCGCGCCATGGTACTTCTCGCCGCCACCCCGCCCTTTGCGCCATTGGAAGTAGCAGGTGCCATCGGCACCGCAGCCGATCTGGACCCGCATCTCGCGACGGTGCACCCCAGGGCGCTTGAGGCGGAAGTCCTGGGCCCAGTTGAGCTGGGCCGGGGTGCTCTCCATCAGCAGCCAGGGGCGACCATTGCCCAGGCAGCGCATCAGATCACCGTCGAAGGCCGCGCCGACCATGGTGGCGGTCTCGTCGGCCAGACCGCTGAAGCCAGGATAGCAGTCGTTGCTGATCAGATCCAGATGGGGAGCCAGGCGCCAGTAGTCGAGGCCGGGGAAATGCCCCATCATGTTAGTGGTCACCGGCTGGTCGCTGTGGGCCCGCACGGCCGCCTTCTCGACCAGCATGAAGTCGACGGTCAGGTCGGTGACGAAGCGGCGCCAGTCGAGGATCATGCCGTCATGGCAGTAATCAAAGGGATGGATCTGCTCCCAGTCAGTGTACTGATGGCCCCAGAAGGCGTTCCACCAGGCGGCGTTGAGGGCTTCCAGGCTGCCATAGCGGTCCTTGAGCCAGTCCCGGAAGCGGGCCAGGCAGTTGGGGCAGCGGCACTCACCGTTGTATTCATTGGACAGATGCCAGAGCCTGACCGCCGGATGGCGACCGAAGCGGCGGGCCAGTTCGGTGTCGATGCGGGTCACGGCCTCGCGGTAGACCCGGGACGACGGGCAATGGTTGTGGCGGCCGCCATGCGGCAGGCGCGGCCCCTGCCAGGCGTTGACCCGGCAGACCTCGGGATGGGCCTGACTCAGCCAGGCCGGCTTGCTGCCTGACGGGGTGGCCAGGATGATGGCGATGCCATCGGCGGCGGCCCGATCAAGGATCTGTTCCATCCACTCGAAGCGGTACACGCCCGGTTCCGGCTCCAGGGCCGCCCAGGCGAAGATGCCCAGGCTCCAGCTGTTCATGTGGGCCAGGGGCAGGAGGCGGAAATCCTCATCGATGACGCCCGGACTGTCCAGCCACTGGTCAGGATTGTAGGTGGCTTCGCGACGCCCTCGATCCGGGCCTCGAGGGCGCGGGGGGTGGTGGCGGTGCCTGAGCGCGAGGTGCTGAAGGCGAGGGGGCTCACCACGCGCTTTTTCACCGA
>SLQH01000236.1 GCA_007131555.1 Planctomycetota bacterium
CATTTCATATTCATCTCTTCAATTCGCGAGATTCGTAGTTGAAATATGCCTTTGAAAACCTGCGAATGAGAACGGTGTTCGTCATGGAACGGAAGATCACTGCCTGACCATTGCTTCAGCAGATCCTTAGGGCAATTCCATTGGTCGTGTCTCTTCTGCTGTCCCTGAGCTATCGTCCTCTTCAGGCCTCCTCGGCATCCAGGCGGTTGCCATCGGCGGCGAAGGCGTGGAGGTCGGCGCTGCGCAGGCCGAGGGTGAGGGCTTGGCCGACCTGGGCCGGGAGGTGGGCCGGGAGGCGGGCCACGGCGTGGAGCTGGGGCAGGGTGCGGTCGCCGGCGGGGCCCAGTTCGCCCTGTTCCAGGTGGGGCACGGGCAGGGTGAAATGGAGCATCTGCTCGTGCCCGAGGGGTTCGATGGCGTCGACCGTGACCTGCAGGCGGCAGGCTGGTTCGACCTCCTGGGGGGGGACGAAGGCTTCCGGTCGCAGGCCCAGCCAGGCGGCGGCGCCCTGGGTGAGTGCGGGCAGGCGGGCCAGGGCCGGGGCCTGGATGGCCACCTGCTGATCGCCGATGGCCAGCATCGCTTCGCCATGGCTGCCGCTGGTCACCTCAGCCTTGAACAGGTTCATGCTGGGCGAGCCGATGAAGGCGGCGACGAAGACGTTGGCCGGGCGGTCGTAGAGTTCCTGGGGCGGGGCGACCTGCTGGAGGAGGCCGCCGCGCATCACCGCCACCCGGTGGCCCATGGTCATAGCCTCGACCTGGTCGTGGGTGACATAGATGGTGGTGGTGCCAGTGCGCCGTTGCAGGCTGCTGATTTCGGAGCGCATCTGCACCCGCAGTTTGGCGTCGAGGTTGGACAGGGGTTCGTCCATCAGGAAGGCGGCCGGTTCGCGTACCAGGGCCCGGCCCATGGCGACCCGTTGCCGTTGGCCGCCGGACAACTGCTTGGGCTTGCGGTCGAGCAGATCGGTCAGGCCGATCATCGCCGCCACCGCCTCGACCTTGGCCCGGATCGCGGCCCGGGGCAGGCCGCGCATGGCCAGGGGGAAGGCCAGATTGCGGCGCACATCCAGATGCGGGTAGAGGGCATAGCTCTGGAACACCATGGCGATGTTGCGCTGCTGCGGGGTGAGGTGGTTGACCACCCGGCTGCCGATCTCCAGGCTACCCTCGCTGATCTCCTCAAGGCCGGCGACCATGCGCAGGGCGGTGGACTTGCCACAGCCGGAGGGGCCGACCAGGACCAGGAACTCACCGTCGGCAATGGTTAATGACAGATCCTGTACCGCCCGGGTGCCGCCGGGGTAGACCTTGCCGAGGTGATGGAGGGCGATGGAGGCCATGGCTACCCCTTGACCGCGCCAGCGGCGATGGCGTTGACGATGTGCCGTTGCAGGATCAGGAACAGGGTCACCACCGGGATCACCATGATGGTGGCGGCGGCGGTGATGAGCTGCCACTGGTGGGCCCGGCCACCCTTGAAGTCGAAGATCGCCAGGGCCAGGGGCTGGAGGTCCTGGTGGGCGGTGGTGGTCAGCAACGGGATCATGAAGTTGTTCCAGGCGCCGAGGAAGGCGAACAGGCTGACGGTCATGACGATCGGCCGGGCCATGGGCAGGGCCACGGCCAGGAAGGTCTTCCACGGTCCGGCCCCGTCGACCCGGGCCGCCTCTTCGACCTCCTTGGGCAGGGACAGGAAGAAGCCGGCGGTGATAAGGGTGTTGCCCAGGCCGGTGCAGGCCATCCACAGGACCAGCGACCACAGCGAGCCGATCAGGCCGAGATCGCGCACGAACAGGAAGATCGGCAGCATGGCCGCCTCGCCCGGCACCACATTGAGGGCGGCGAAGAGGATGATGCCCAACACCATCCACTTGCCGGGGAAGCGCAGCCGGGCCAGGGCGTAGCCGAGCATGGTGGTGCCCAGCACCACCAGCGACACCACCGCCATGGCCAGCACCAGCGAGGTCAGGGTGCGCAGCCAGAAGCGCAGGTCCTTCCATACCCGGACATAGTTGTCGAGGCGTAGGGTCTGGCGTTGCAGCAGGCCGAGGCCCACCAGGGCCTCCAGGTCGGCCTCGGCCCGGGCCAGGTCCAGGCCGCCGCCGTCCTCCAGCATGTAGCCGGCACTGCGGCCATAGTCGGCCGCCCCCACCACCCGGGGCATGAAGGTGTCGAAATTGCTGCGATAGCGCAGGTCGTCGCGGGCCAGGACCAGCAGTTGTCGGCGTTGGGCCGGGTTGAGGCGCTGGTCGTCCTCCAGTGCGGCCCTCCAGGCCTCAATCTGGGCCCGGACCTCGGCCGCAGCCTGCTCATAGGCCAGGCGCTGGGCCCGAGGCAGCCCGGTCAGGGCGGCGGTGGGGTCTTCAGCGAGGCGGTACTTGACCTGCGGCAGCAGGCCGCGGGTGGGGTCGCTGGCCTCGGATTCATCCTTGAGGCTGGTCGACACCATCCACACGAAGGGATAGATGGTCAGCAGGCCCATGACCACCAGCAGCAGATGCACCGGGA
>SLQH01000489.1 GCA_007131555.1 Planctomycetota bacterium
ACATCGTCGTCGGCGCCTAGAATCTGGGGCACTACTGCGATTTTTGCTGCTCACCTTTTAGGTGAGCGGCCTGTGCATCATAAGTCTTCTTGAGAAGGGGTGTTTATCGTGGTTTTCAGAATTCAACTGCGGTATCTAGGATGAATGAACAGCACGTCCTGAACCTGCTGGTAGAGAGGGTCGTTGCCGCTGTACGACCCGAGCGCATCATCCTGTTCGGATCACGGGCCCGGGGCGACCATCGCCCGGATTCGGATATTGATGTCCTGGTCATCATGCCAGGACAGGTTGATGCTCCCTGGCGCTTGGCCCGTGATCTGCGGGCGGCCGTCGGGGTGATCGGCTGTGGCAAGGACATCATCGTTGCCGACCAGCAGCGCATCGCCGAAGAAGCCGATCTGCACGGCTCCATTATCGGCATGGCCCTGCATGAGGGCCGGGAGCTGTGGCCACATGCCGCGTGATGCCCAGGGCGTTGCCCGAGAGTGGCTTGAGGTGGCGTCCGGCGATCTGGCTGGAGCCGAGCTCATGCTGGGTAATCCCTCCACTCCACGTCAGGCCAGCTACCTTGCCCAGCAATGTGTCGAAAAAGCTCTCAAGGCCTTGCTCTCAAGCTGCAATACACCATTCCCCAAGACTCACGACCTGACTGAATTGGTGGCTCTGCTGGCACCTGATAGCGGCATCCACGCTCTGGATATTGATTGGCCGACGTTGACGGAGTGGGCTGTTCGTGGTCGTTATCCCGGTACCGGTCCAGCGGCGATGACGGCAGAGGCGGTCATCGCTGTGGAATCGGCACGGCGCGTTCTGTCTCTCGTGCAGGCTGAGATCTGTTGATAGGAGTCAGTCTGCCCATCACCACCGTCGCCGTCATCGGCCTGGGATATGTCGGTCTGCCCTTGGCCTTGACCTGCGCTGAGGCCGGCTTGGTGGTGCTCGGCATCGACCACGATCAGACCAAGGTCGATCAGTTGGCCGAGGGCGCTTCCTACATCCGCCATATCGGCCCTGAGCGGGTGGCGCAGGCCATCGCCGCTGGCAGCCTGCGCCCCACTGCCGATCCGGCTCTGGTGGCTGAGGCCCAGGCGGTGTTGATCACCGTTCCCACGCCCCTGACCGCCGACCGTCAACCAGACCTGCATTACGTCGAGGACACCTGCCGGGCCATCGCCCCGCATCTGCGCCCCGGAACCCTGGTGGTGCTGGAGAGCACCACCTGGCCGGGCACCACCGTCGAGGTGGTCGCGCCCCTGCTGACGACCGGCTCCGGCCTCTGTGCGGGTCACGACCTGTTCATCGCCTATAGCCCCGAACGCGAAGACCCCGGCAACCGCCAGTACAGCACCGTCAGCATCCCGAAACTGGTCGGCGGCCTGAGCTCGGCCTGCACCCAGCGGGCCGTGGCCTTCTATCGCCAGGTGGTCGACACCGTGGTGCCCCTGACCGACAGCCGGGTGGCCGAGGCCGCCAAGCTGTGCGAGAACATCTTCCGCTCCGTCAACATCGCCCTGGTCAACGAACTCAAGATGATCTGCGATGCCCTGGAACTGGACGTGTGGGAGGTGATCCGCGCCGCCGCTACCAAGCCCTTCGGCTACATGCCCTTCTGGCCCGGCCCCGGCATGGGCGGCCACTGCATCCCCATCGATCCCTTCTACCTGAGCTGGAAGGCGGCTCGCCACGGGGTCGACAGCCGCTTCATCGCCCTGGCCGGTGACATCAATCGCGCCATGCCGGGCTGGGTGGCCGGCAAGGTCGAGGCCTGCCTGGCGGCCCACGGCAAGACCCTGGCCGGCAGCCGCATCCTCGTCCTGGGCCTGGCCTACAAGCCGGACATCGATGACGAACGCGAGAGCCCGGCCTATCCCCTGATCGACCACCTGGAAGGCGCCGGGGCCCAAGTCGACCATCACGACCCCCTGATCGACCGCATCCCGGTCACCCGCGCCCATCCCCAGCTTGCCGGCCGCCGTTCCTGCCTGCCAGGAAGCCAGTACGACTGCTTCGTGCTGATCACCGCCCACAGCACCTTCGATCAGCAGGACCTGCTCGCCCATCAGGTGCCCATCGTTGACACCCGCCACCACTTCCCGGACAATCCCTTGGTGTGGCGGGCGTGAGGGCTCGGCGTATCCGTAGAGGCCATTGACACCGGCCTTCAGAAGTTTTTTTACTGGCCCCACAGCAAGCCTCTAGGAATCTGTAAACATCGGCCCCGGACTCGCCAGTAACTACTGCCCGCCGCAAGCCCACCACGGAGCACCGGGCCTTGGCCCGCGTGCCGACGCGCGGCTGCCATGCTTTCGCCGAACCCCAGCCCGGACGTCGGCATGATGACCGTCATACGGCATGTGGATACCGCGACTCGTGGTCGTTCATTGCGATGATGAGCGCAAGCGAGAGGCAACGATGGTGCCGCCGCCCCGGCCTCTACCGTCCTCAAGAATTATCGCCCGCTAATGTACACGGGCCAAGGCCCGGTACTCCGTGTAATAATG
>SLQH01000049.1 GCA_007131555.1 Planctomycetota bacterium
TGACGACCAGCGTGATTTTTTTGCCGTGGCGATGGATCCGCAGGCTCTTGACCCGCGACCGGCCAGTGATCAGGCCCTGGAGCGCCTGTTGGCCGGACTGCCATATCAGCACCTGCCAGATGCCGAGGCCCTGGCCGTTCTGACTGGGGCGGATCATGGCGGAACCCGTGAACTGTGGCCCTGGTTGGTGGTGGCCTGCCTGCTGCTGCTGGTGATCGAAAGCCATGTGGCCGGGTCGCAGGCCCCTAAGGCAGGAGACGCGTCATGATGCAGCTGGACCTTGTCGGCTGGCCCCTGGGGGCCGTCCTGGCCGGTGTCGTGGCCGTGCCCTTGGCCTGGCATTGCTACCGCCGTCAGGTTGGTGGCCTGCGACCGAGCGCGGCCTGGGGTCTACCGCTGGTGCGGGCCCTGGTCCTGGTGCTGGTCGCCCTGCTGCTGGCTGAGCCGGCCGTGCTGCATCGCAGCAGTCGTCGTCATGAGGCGGTGATCGAGGTTCTGATCGATACCGGGGCGACCATGGCGGCCAGTGATCCGACCATGGCCCCGGGGCTGCTGCTTGATGAGGTGATCGCTGCCGGGGTGGCCGAGTTCCCTCAGCGGGATCAAGGTCCTCGTCGGGTTCTTGATCTTCTTGACGAGATGACCCAGGTTCTTGAGGCCGGGCACCAGGATGCCGATGAGGCGCGTTCCCTGCGTGCTCTCCAGAGTCAACTGCAGCGTGCCGCCGAGACCGTCAGTGGCCACGAAGATCTGGTCGCCGGGCTTGCTGATCTTGATCAGCAGCTCACTGAATTGAAGGACGCGCCACAGGCATCGCGGTCTTCCTTGCGCAGGCAGATGGCCACCGTGCGCAGAGCCGCCCATATCGCCCAGGATGCTGCTGATGCCGCTCTGATCAACGCTCTTGATGACGATGACCCGCGCCGTGCTGCGGTGCATGATTATGCCGCCCTGCCGCGGATCGAACGTCTGGCGATGATCTGGCGCCGCCAACTGGCTGGGCGCCTGGGTTCGGCCAGGCTGCGCCTGCGTCGCGCTGATGGCAATCGTGCCGTGCTGGACTCAGGTGAGCTTGGTGCTGATCTGGCCTTGGACCTGCAGGCCGATTACACTCAGGCCCTGCGCCGTTTGGCCGAGATGCCAGGCGATGAGCATCTTGCCGGGGTGTTGGTGATCGGTGATGGCCGGCAACGCTCCGAGGCCGATCCTGGGGCTGTGGCCCGGGCTCTGGGCCTGCGGTCGATTCCGGTCTGTGGACTGTGGTTGGGTTCACCCGATCTGCCGCGTGATGCTGCTATCGCCGGCATCGATGGGACGCGTGAGGTCTATCATGGTGAGACCGTGAGCCTGGACGTCCGCTACCGGATCACCGGCTACGGCGATCTGCCCTGGTCACTGATCCTGCGTCGTGATGGAGAAGAGATTGAACGGCGTCCTGTGGTCGGCGGCGATGACTGGCGAGAGGAGCGTTTTGAGTTCGTGGCCGATAGCGCTGGTCTCATCGGCGTTGAAGCCCGGCTTGAGTCTGGTGCCGATGTGAGCGAGGAGTTCCGTCGCCATCATGCCGATCAGCGTGGTGGTCTGCTGTGGGAGGCCTGGACCGGGATCTCTGTATCCTCGGCCCAGACTTTGCACGAGTTGGCCGTCTTTGATGAGGAGCCCATGGAACAGCGCACCGTGAGTTCCGCTGCCAGCCCCGACAACTGGGCTGATGACTATGTCAGTCGTTTGTCAGGTTGGGTGGTGCCACCAGTGACCGGTGACTATCGGTTCTTTGTCCGGGCCGATGATGGGGCCCAACTCTGGCTGTCAGATGGTCATGATCGTGAGAGCCTGCGCCTGATCGCCAGTTGTCCATCGCATGTCGGCACTGATACCTGGGATCGCTTTGACGAGCAACGCAGCGACCTCATAACCCTGCGGGCCGGGCGTCCCTATCGTATTGAGGCCTTGCATTATGAACAGCGGGGCAATGACCACGTCGCCATCGCCTGGCAGATGCCCGATGGCAGCATCGAGCGGCCGATAGGGGGCGATCATCTGCTGCCCCACAGTGATGATGTCCGGGCCCTGCTGGCATCGGATCAATGGCAGACGGATGATGGCGAGGCGGCCTATGCGCCCCAGGCCCTGCGTGACAACGACAGTGCCCGGAGTGTCGTGGTGGTACATGAGGACTCGCTGCGCATCCTGCTGCTGGACCAGGTGCCGCGCTGCGATGCCCGATATCTGGTCAGTCAGCTGGAACGCGATCGCCGGGTCATCGTTGACCGTCGATATCGTCAGATCCGCCTGGCCCAGGGTGACACCGAACTGATGCCGACCAGCCAGGAGGAGCTTGATGACTATGATGTGGTCATACTTGGCGATCTGCGCCCCGATGAGATTGATACCGAGGCGCAGATGCGCCTGCTGCGTTTTGTCCAGAATCGGGGCGGCCTGCTCATCGCCCTGGCCGGCCCCCGGGGCCTGCCGCATCGCTTCGGTCTGGGGCCCTTGGCCGAACTGATGCCGGTCGTCAATCAGGGCGACGTGCCGGCTGCCCGGCGCGGTGGGCATCGCTTGCAGCTGGCGGTCAGTGATCAGGAGGAGCCGTGGATCCAGATCCTTGATGATCCCGAACTCAATCGACGACTCTGGCCGTTGCTGCCGCCCCTGACCTGGGTGGCTGAAGGAATGGTGGCCAAGAGCGGAGCCCGGGTGCTGCTGGAGACCGACGGCGCTGATCCGGTGCCGGTCGTGGTCACTGCCCGTAGCGGAGCTGGCCGGGTGTTGTATGTGGGTAGCGATGAGACCTGGCGGTGGCGAGATCGTCTGGGAGGCCGGGTCCATGAATCATTCTGGCTGCAAGGTCTGCGCTGGGGCCTGGGCGGACGCTTGCGCGGTGCTGATCCCCGACTGCAGGTGGCTCTGGGTCGCACCATGATCGAACCGGGTCAGGATTTCGAGATACGGACCCGGGCCCGACTGGACGATGGCAGCCCTGCGCAAGGGCCGGTCCAGGTCGCCATTCGCAGCGCTGAGGAGGGGTCTGATCCTGATGCGCCAGCTCTGCGGGTGCTGGATATGGAACCGGTAGCGGATGCCGATGGCATCTGGCGGGTGGCCATAGAGGGCCTGCCCGCCGGTCGCTGGCAGATGCAGGTCAGGGCTGAGGACCCAGGACTCGACGGCCTGCTTGAGGAGCGCACCATCCTGGTCGCCAGTCGCGGCGAGCGGGCCACGGCCGAACTGCGATCCGATCCCGACATCTTCCGTCGTCTGGCCGAGTCATCGCAGGGCCGCAGTGCCCATATCGGGATGGCTGATGCCGTCCTTGATCATCTCCGCCTGGTGGCCCAGCCCCGGGACGATGAACAGGTCCGTACCTATCGTCTGTGGGATCATTATCATGTCATCATCCTGATCACCGCCCTGTTGTTCGGTGAGTGGTTATGGCGCAAGCGCGAGGGTCTGCCATGACTCAGTCAGAAAAAGATGTAATGACGGGCCTGCCTGATGATCTGTGCCTCCTGGTGGAGGCCACAGACCGTCGCCGCCGCCGTCTGGCCGGTCTTCAAGGATTGGTCGGAGCTGTCCTGGTCATGCTGATCGGCGCCGCCATCGTGGTGCTGGGCGACAGCCTGGGCAACATCTCCGATACTGTCCGGCCACTCTTGTCGAGCCTGTTGTGGGTGACGGTCCTGGCCCTGGTCGGGGTCAGGGCGGTGTGGCCATGGCTGCGGCGCGAATCACCGGTGCAGACTGCGCGTCGCATTGAGTCGGCGGCTGATGGCGACCTGCATGAACGCTTCAGCGCTGCCGTGGCCCTGGTGGCCAGCAGCAATGCCCAGCACTGGATGGTCCGTCGTACGGTGGCCCTGGCGGGCAATGAGGTGGCCGGTGTCCGGCCAGCAGCGGCGGTGCCGTCGGCAGGTGTGCAGAAGCGTCTGCGCTTGCTGGCCGTGGTCGCCCTGCCGTTCCTGCTGTCATTGGCCTGGGCCGATGCCCGGGTCTGGTGGGGGCGGGCCATGTTGCCGTGGGCCGACATCCTGCGCCCGGCTGAACATCGCGTCGATCTATTGGTTGATGATCATCTGCGGGTGGTCCGGGGACGGCAGGTCGAGATAGCCGTCGTCGTGGACCCCGATCCCAAGACCGCCGACATGCATGTGCAATGGGCGGATGGACGCCGACAACGCCTGCCGCTCAATCGGGGTGAGCAGCATCCTGAGGGGCGCAGGTTTGATCGCCAGATCGATGGCGTCATGCAGGATGCCGCTCTCCATGTCGTTGCCGCCGATGGCCGGTCCCGGACCGTGCGCATCGAGGTCCTGGATCCGCCGCAGATCAGCAATGCCAGAATGCGTCTGACGCCGCCGGAGTACACCGGTCTGGGGACCAGATCCCAGAATGCCGGCCCGCTCACGGTGCTCGTCGGGACCACGGTGTCATTGGTGGTCGAGACCACAGGACCGGGCATCGAATCTCTGCTGGTGGTGACCGATGACCCAGCGGCGCAGCTGCCGTTGCAGTCGTCGGGTGATGGCCGCTGGGTCCTGGATGGCTGGCAGCCGGATGCCGAGCAGGCCTGTCGTTGGCGTCTGGCCATGGTCGATGCGGCTGGGGGTAGCCATGTCCTGGCCGGACCCTGGGCCTTGCAGACACGATCTGATCAGGCGCCGCAGGTCCAGCTTGCGGTGATCGGTGGTGAAAACTATTTTGCCACTGATGAAGTGATCTCCCTGGAGCTCCAGGCCGAAGACGACATCGCCCTTGAATCCCTGGATCTGGTCATGGAGGATCGTCGGCGCGGTGGTTGGATTCACCGGACCAGACCCCTGCCGCTTGATGCACCACATCGTGGTTTGTGGCAACGACGCCATTTCATTGACCTTGCCGCCCTGGCCGCCGAGCCTGATGGCACCTTGGTGGTGGAACTGGTGGCAGTGGATATCGGTGGTCAGGAGGGTCGGTCAGGTCCCCTGGTCATACATATTGCCGATCGGGATGCGGTCGCAGATCATCGCCGGGGTCGACGCCTGCGGGCCCTGCAGGCCGATGTCGAGGGTGTTCGTCGACGTCTGGACGGCGTCCGTTCACAGTTGCGCCCTCTGACTGTCGGTATCAGCGAGAGTGATGCCCATGATATCTTCATGGCCGATCTGCGCCGCACAGAACGCGGGGTGCGCCATGCGGTGGCCGACCTGCAGACCTTGGTCGCAGGCTGGCCATACCCCATCGATGATGAGATCGGTCGGGCTGAGGCCGGCTTGCGTCTGCGGGCTGAGGCTTGGCGGCGCATCTACGGCGGCGATCTGTTGCGGGCGACACAGCACCTGCGTCGTGCCGATGAAGGGGCCATGGATGATCTGCTCAAATCCCTGGATCGGTCCCTGGATGACATCGACCTCTGGCTGTCGGGAATCGTCCTCTGTGCTGCGGCGACAGAATCAGGAGACCTGGCCCGTCAGTCCAGCCACGATCAACGACGGGCTGAGTCGGCGGCGAGTGTGCTGGAGGCCCACCTGGCCTGGATTGGCCCACGACGCGATCGTGATGAACATCTGGCTGCAACCATGGCCCGGGTACCGCCAGCCCTGGCGCGGCGTGCCTGGGAGGACCTGCGTCAGGCCCTGTCAGCCGGCCATGAGGCGGTCCGGATGGTGACCGGTTGGGCCGATGAAGTGACAGATCGGGATCTGCAACGTATTCGTGCTGATATCGGACGGGTGGTCATGCCGGTGCCTTCGGTGGCGCTCAGCGCCCTTGATCAGGCCACCCTGGTCCCCCAGACGCAGTCCGTGAGGGCTGTGGCCGAATACAGTGCGGCAGCGCAACGTCGTCTGGAGCGCCTGCTGCGCGATTGGCGTCCTGATCGTGACCATCCGCTGGCTTTGGACGATGGTCTGGCCCGACAACTCGGAGATCATCTGCGTGAGCGCACTGAGCACTTGCAACGTGAACGTGACCCTGAGCGTCGGGGGGAGATCCTCGCTGATATCGAGGCCACAGATCGAGCCCTGCAAGAGATGATCAATGAACGGCGCCGAGATCTGCGCAGGGCCATGGTCGATCGTGATGCCACAACGGCGAGACAGCGAGACCTGCGCGAGGCCTCGCGCCGTCTGCGTGCCGCTGAGGCCCAACGGGAACGTCTCGCTGAAGCGGTGGCTGAAGCCCGTCGCGAGCCGGATCAACGCCCTGACCTGCGCCGTGAAGGGCGCGATCTGCAACGGGCCACCCAGGAACTATCCGGGGCCCTGGCTGAGGTCCGTCAGAGTGCCGTATCACCGCATCGTGAACGAGCCCTGCGAGCCATGGCTCAGGGTGATCAGGAAGCCCTTGAGCAGGCCGTGGCGGCAATGCACGATGCCCTGCAGGCTGCCGGTCGTGACCAGGAAGCCGCCGCCGTGGCGGCCGCCGAGGATGACCGCAGGGCTCTGGCTGCAGTGCTTGATGAGCTGCGGCCCGGCGATGATGAGGCCCCCGATGATCTACGGGCGGCGGCCCGAGAGCTGGGGCGTCTGGCCGAGGAATGGTCGGCTGACACCGTCAGCCCCGAGTTGCAGTCCGACATCCTGGCCGATGCGGCCTCCATCCTGGCCGAGCAGGCTGCCCGTCAGGATGATGAACGGGCGGCCGATATCCTGGATCGGGCCAGGGCGGCCCTGGCTGATGAGGAGCATGATCGGGCAGCTCTGCTCGCCCAGCAGGCTGAACTGTTGGAGGATATGCGTCGGGGTCGGGTCGACCTTGATGACGAGCAGATCGACGGTGCTCCGGCTCTGACGCCGGCGCAGAGCATCGCCGCCTTGTCTGATCCTGCCGCCGAGTTGGCTGCTGTGGCCCGCGAGCTCCGGCGTTTGGATGAAGAGGACGAGCAGGTCGTGGCCGATGTGCTGCGGGCCCTTGATCACCATCCTGAGCTGCGAGCGCTTGTCGAGCAGCCAGGGCTTGATCCACAAGATCCTGGTTTGGACGACGCCCGGCATCGCCAGCAGTTGTCTGAGGATCTCAAGGACCGTCGGCATGATGTCATCGCTGCCGAAGAGGCTCAGAGGGCCGCTGATGATCACGCCGATCAGGTGCGCCAGCGGGTGGTGGAAGAACTTGCTGCAACCGCAGCTGAGATCGAGGCCGTGCAGGCTGATCTGAGTGACGAAGCCCGGGCCGTGCTTGAAGCGGTTGCCAGACAGGTCGATGAGCGTCGCCGTCAATTGGAGGCCTTGTCCTTGTTGCAAGCGGAAGATGCTCATCGTGATCCTTTTGATGATGATCGCCAGTCACCTGGCAGCCACGATATCGCGGCTGCCCTGGACCAGTTGCGCGAAGCGCTCAGCGCTGTGGCAGAGGTCGGTGATCAGGATGGCAGGCCTGAGGTGGCCGTTGTCGATGATGGTGGAGTGTCCGACACTGATGACGTGGCTGCGGCTGACATGGCCTCCGCCGATGTCGCCGCTGGTGAAGCAGGCGCTGTACCTGCCGATGCGGACCTTGGTGCCGACGAACCAGCAATGGCTGCAGCTGCCGATGCTCCCGGCGATGCCGCTCCTGGTGAAGCGGGCGCCGCCCCTGCCGATGCGGCCCCTGGTGCTGATGACCCAGCAGTGGCCGCGGCAGACGGTGCTCCCGATGATGGGGCTCCTGGTGCAGCGGATGCCGCCCCTGCCGATGCGGCCCCTGGTGCCCCTGACCCAGCAACAGCCGCAGCTGACGGTGCTCCCGGTGATGCGGCTCCTGGTGCAGCGGACGCCGCTCCTGCCGATGCGGCCCCTGGTGCTGATGACCCAGCAGTGGCCGCGGCAGACGGTGCTCCCGATGATGCGGCTCCTGGTGCAGCGGATGCCGCTCCTGCCGATGCGGCCCCTGGTGTCGCCGACCCGGCAATGGCCGCAGCTGACGGGGCTCCCGGTGATGCTGCCGCTGGTGAAGCGGGCGCGGCCCCTGCCGATGCGGCCCCTGGTGCCGCCGACCCAGCAGTTGCCGCAGCTCCCGGCGCCCCCGGCGCTCCCGGCGATGCCGCTGCCGGAGCACCTGCTGCTGCGCCCGGCGCTGGAGCACCGGGTAGCGATGAGATGCAAGCTGATCCTGTGGCCCGGGCCGAAGCGGCGTTGGCCGCTGCTCATGAAGCTCTCCGTCAAGCGGCAGAGGCTGGTGATGCGAGGCCGGCTGATCTGGCCATGGCCGCCGCTGAATATCAGGCCTTGGCCGAAGACATGAGGCAGCGGGCCGAGCAGCACGGACGGGTCGTTGATGTTCCTGATGCCAGGGTGTTTGAAGAGGCGCTGCAACGGCGCGAGATGGAAGAGGCTGCCCAACACCGACAGGAAGCCCTGCGTCGTCAGGCTGTGCTGGCCGCTGTGCAGGAGGAGGCCGAACAGCTCATAGACCACGGTGTCACGCCCCTGGCCCAGTTCTGGTCTGACTTGGATGCCGCAGCCCAGGCGCAACCAGGCCACCGGGCCCTGGCCGACATGGGACAACATCTGGCCACCTTGGCCCATGATCTTGTTGAGGCTTCTCAGACGGCCAACGCTGCCGGGCAGCATCAAGAGTTCTGGGCCGACCAGTTGGCGGCCACCCAGGATCGGGCCTGGCAGGCAGTCGGCGAGGAAGCCGCCGTCGCCGATGCCCAGCCGGCGGTGCCGCTTGCGGCTGCGCAACAGGCCTTTGCGGATTTGGCTGCGGCCCGCCAGGTCTTGGAGGAGGCCGAGGCCCATCCCCATCTTGCCCAGGACCATCGACATCGTCGTGAGCGGGCCCAGGAGCGGGTCCAGGCGGCCCAACAGGCGGTTGAAGAGCACCGCGCCAGGGCGATGGAAGCGGCAGGGGAACTGATGGCCGCCGTGCCCGCTGTGCCAGCACAGATCAACCCAACGGCCTCTGCTGCCGGGTTGGCGGCCCAGGCCGCCCAGTCCCAGCAGCAGGCTGATGGCCTGCGCGCCCTGGCCGATCATCTCGGGCAGGAGGGTGAAGCAGAGAGCGCCGCATCCGTGGCTGCCAGTGCTCAATTGGCGGCCGCTGAAGCGGCGGCGGCCCGCAGTCAGTTGCAGTCCCGTGATCCGCTGCTTGATCAACAATTGGCGGCCGGAGCTCAGCCGCCCGCTGACGCTCCGCCTGCGGCAGGGATGCCGCCTGCTTCCGGTGCCCCAGCAGCAGCCGATGCGCCAGCGGCCGCGCCTGGTCCAGGAGAGGGAGCACCTGCTCAGGCCGCCGCTCAGGCTGCCGCTGCCGCTGCTGCGGGTCAGGCGGCTGCGGCTGCGGCTCAGGCGATGCAGCCTGGGGCTGGCAGTGGCGATGGCGGAAATATTGGCCCGGCAGAGCCCTCTGAGCTGCGGGTCGATGAGGCCCCTGAAGGGATTGATCAGGCTGCTTGGGCCCGATTGCCGGAACGTGAGCGACGCGCCATTCGCGATCAGCGCGGCAGTACATTCAGCGAGGAACAACAGGCCGCCATTCGGGCCTACACCCGTCGCCTGTTGGCTGAGGAGTGAAGTCATGACTGCTGCCCCATCGTATCGCCTAGTCATGCTGACGCCGCTGCGGCGCTGCCTGGTATGGACGCTGATGATCGTCCCGATGCTGTCGGTGCTGGCCGAGGAACTCAGTGATGAGGCCATCATCGCTCGATTGCAGGAACAGCGCCCCGAAGATCGGGCTATCAGTTCTGGTCTTGAATGGCTGCGTGCCCAACAGGATGAGACGGGTGCGGTCGGTGGTTCGGGACGCCATTCCACAGCCTTCACCAGCCTGGCGGTGATGGCTCATCTGGCCGCCGGTCATGCCCTGCATGATCCCGAACATGGACCCTGGATACGGCGTGGCGTGGAGTACGTTCTGGCCCAACAGGAGGACAACGGCTATCTTGGCGAGCGGGACGGCAGTCGTATGTATGGTCATGGCATCGCCCTGTTGATGTTGGCTGAGGCCCTGGGCATGAGTGATGATCCGGGTCTGGATGAGAGTCTGCGCGATGCCTTGACCCGGGCGGTGGCGATCA
>SLQH01000106.1 GCA_007131555.1 Planctomycetota bacterium
AGGCCCCGTGTCGGGGCTGGCCACTATGGTTAACACCGGCATTCTGCCGATGGGAGACCGTCGTCAATTTTAACAATCTATGGGACGCTTCCGATCTTTCTGGTCAGGCAAGCAGGGCGGCCTGCTGCATCCCTGCGCTCTGCCGGTGGACAGACGGGCCATGCAACCTACCCTTCCGCCATGCCCAGCACCCTGCGTCTTGACGTGGTTCCGGCCGTCGCCGGCACCGATCCCCACCTCCTGGCCGAACTGCCCCATCTCGGCCTCGGTCACCTGACCGACATCCGCAGCAGCACCTACTATCTGCTGCGCGGGTCCTTGAGCGCGGCTGATGCCGAGCGTCTGGGGGCGGTCCTCCTGGCCGACCCGATCACCGAGCGGGCCCTGACCACGGTCCCCGATCCGGCCGGGCGGCGGGTCATTGAGGTCCAGCGCAAGGCTGGGGTCATGGATCCGGTCGAGGCCTCGATCCTCAAGGCTGCCGCCGACCTCGGTCTGGCCCTGGAGGCGGTCCGCATTGGCCGTCGGGTCGAGGTGGCCGGGGCCGATGACGCGGCCTGCGCCGTCATCGCCTGGAAGCTGCTCGCCAACCGGGCCATCGAGGATGCGGTGATCGATCCGGCTGGGCCCATCCGCTTCCCTGAGACCCTGGGCGATGTCCGCCATGAGCGCCAGGAGGTGCCTCTGGCCGGACTTGATGATGAAGCTCTGATGACCTTGTCGCGCCAGGGCTGCCTGAGTCTCACCCTGGACGAGATGCACTGCGTTCAGGCTCATTTCGCCGCCCTGGGCCGCAATCCCACCGATGTCGAGCTGGAGACCATCGCCCAGACCTGGAGCGAGCACTGCGTCCACAAGACCCTCAAGGGCCTGATCGACTACCACGGCCCCGAGGGCCGGGTGACCATCGACAATCTCCTCAAAGAGACCATCGCCCGGGCCACCACCGAACTGGCCCGGCCCTGGTGCATCTCGGTGTTCAAGGACAACGCCGGGATCATCGACTTCGACGACGACCACGGGGTCTGCATCAAGGTCGAGACCCACAATCATCCCTCGGCCATCGAGCCCTATGGCGGGGCCAACACCGGCCTGGGCGGGGTCATCCGCGACATCATGGGCACTGGCCTGGGGGCCAAGCCGATCTTCAACACCGATGTCTTCTGCTTCGGGGCCCTGGATACCGCTGATGACGATCTGCCGCCGGGCACCATCCATCCCCGCCGCCTGATGCGCGGAGTGGTGGCCGGGGTGCGCGATTACGGCAATCGCATGGGCATCCCCACGGTCAACGGCTGCATCCGCTTCGACAGCCGCTATGTCGGTAATCCCCTGGTGTTCTGCGGTACCGGCGGGATCATCCCCCGTGACCAGTGCTTCGGCAGCGCCCGGCCCGGCGATCATATCCTGGTGGTCGGCGGCCGTACCGGCCGCGATGGCATCCACGGGGCTACCTTCTCCTCGATCGAACTGACCGAGGACAGCGAGACGGTGTCATCAGGGGCGGTGCAGATCGGCAACGCCATCGAAGAGAAGCGGGTCCTCGACACCTTCCTCCAGGCCCGCGATGCCGGCTGCTTCAGCGCCACCACCGACTGCGGGGCGGGCGGCATCTCCTCGGCCATCGGCGAGATGGGCGAGGAGACCGGGGTCGAGGTCCACCTCGACCGCATGCCCCTCAAGTACCAGGGCCTGTCCTACACCGAGATCTGGATCTCCGAGGCCCAGGAACGGATGGTGGCGGCGGTGCCGCCCGAACAGCTCGACCGGGCCCTGGCGATCTTCGCCGCCGAGGGGGTTGAAGCCACTGATGTCGGTGTGTGCACCGGTGACCGGCGCCTGCGGCTGATGCATAACGGGGTCCAGGTGGCCGATCTGGACATGGACTTCCTCCACAACGGCCTGCCACGCCTGGCCCGTACAGCCCGTTTCGCGATCCCTGATGAGCAGGTCGAGGACCTCGCCCCGGTCGACGATCTCCCCGCCGCCCTGACAGCCCTGCTGGCCCGGCCCAACATCGCCTCCAAGGAATGGGTCATCCGCCAGTACGATCACGAGGTCCAGGGCGGATCGATCATCAAGCCACTGGTCGGGGTCGACCACGACGGCCCTGGCGACGCTGCGGTGGTGGCCCCGCTACTGGGCAACAATCGCGGGGTGGCGGTCAGCTGCGGTCTCAATACCTGCTATGGCGATGTCGATGCCTACCACGCCGCCGCCGCTGGTATCGAGGAGGCCCTGCGCAACCTGGTCTGCGTCGGCGCCCAGTTGGATCGGGTGGCCCTGCTCGACAACTTCAGCTGGGGCCGCTGCGACAAGCCGGAGAACCTCGGCGCCCTGGTCCGGGCCTGCCAGGCCTGCTATGACCTGGCGATGTTCTACGGCACGCCCTTTGTGTCGGGCAAGGACAGTCTCAATAACGAGTTCGTCCACGGGGGGCAGACCATCGTCATCCCCCACACCCTGCTGATCACCGCCATGACCGTGGTCGAGGATGTCAGCACCGCCATCACCATGGACGCCAAGCAGGCCGGCGATGCGGTGCTGATGGTCGGCCTCACCGAACGCGAACTGGGTGGCAGCGAGTACTTGGCTTGGCGCGGCCTGGGTGGGGGCCTGGTGCCCCGACTCGACCGTGAGCGCTCGCGGGCGGTCCTTCAGGGCGTGACCGCCTGCACCGCCCGCCGCCTGGTCAACGCCGCCCATGACTGCAGCGAGGGCGGCCTGGGCGTGGCCCTGGCCGAGATGGCCTTCGCCGGCGGCCTGGGTATGGATATCGACCTCGACCGCATCCCGCGCAGCGAGGCCGTGACCACCGTTGACCAACTGCTGTTCAGCGAATCGCTCAGCCGCATCCTCATCACCGTCCCGGCTGCCCACCTGGCCGAGGTCGACGCCATCCTGGGCGAGGCCCCCCACGCCGTCATCGGCACCGTGGTCGCGGATCAGCGCCTGAGCCTGCGCGGCTGCGGTGCCACCTGGCAGATCCCCCTGGCCGGCCTGCGCCAAGCCTGGCGGGAGGGCTTGCGCAAGATGCTGTGAAGGTCCCATGCCCCTCCCCTGGGACCGCCGGTTTCCAACCGGCCTCGTGCAAGAGGGCATGTTTCAGACATCCATCCACCAAACAGTTATACCACACCATCATGACCATCACGCACTGCTTTTGTAGCGTCGGCTAAAGCTGTCCCTACACTACAGACGTTTCAGCCTAATAACGGCAGTTAGGCCTTGGACTTTGGGTCTTAGGATTGCTCATCAAGCGGATATGCGCAGACAGAACCAGTTCACCTTCTGGATGAGAGTCTGAATTTGTCCATATTGCCTTGTATGGCAACCCTATAGCCTCCAGCCTAAAGTCCACAGCCGGGTTTAGGTTCAGCGGAGACCCCATGTCGATCACTGCCCGATGTGAACAGGCAGCCCTGGAGCTGCGCTCAGCCCTGGACGGGCTTGCGTTCGCGCCACCGGTGGCCTATGTCTATCAGCCCCTGGACTATGCCTGGGCCATGTATCAAGCCTATCTGCGGCGCTTTGTCACTGGGCGACGGCGGGTGGTGCTGCTGGGCATGAACCCCGGCCCCTTCGGCATGGCCCAGACCGGCATCCCCTTCGGTGAGGTGGCGGCGGTGCGTGACTGGATGGGCCTGGCGGCAGCGATCGGACGGCCGGACCAGGAACATCCCAAGCGCCCGGTCCTGGGCCTGGACTGTCCGCGCAGCGAGGTCAGCGGGCGGCGGCTGTGGGGGCTGTGTGCTGAGCGATATCCCCAGGCCAACAACTTCTTCGCCGAGCATCTGGTGCTCAACTACTGTCCCCTGCTGTTCATCGAGGCCGGGGGCCGCAATCGCACCCCCGATGCCCTGCCGGCCCAGGAAGCGGCGGCGGTGATGACGGCCTGCGATGAACATCTGCGCCAAGTGGTGGCGGCGGTGCAGCCGGAATGGCTGATCGGCATCGGGGCCTTCGCCCTGCGCCAAGCGACTCGGGGCCTGGCCGGACAGCCGCTGCGCCTGGGCACTATCCTCCATCCCTCCCCGGCCAGCCCGGCCGCCAATCGCGGCTGGGCCGAGGCCGCCACCAAGCAACTGGTGGATTTAGGGGTATGGTGCAGTTGAGAACTGTTATCCAAAATCCGGCTGTAGGCTTTGGGCTGGAGGCTTTAGGGTTGCTCTACAAGACGATAGAGACAAGTTCGCGCTTTCACCTGGAAGGTGAACCGATTCTGACTGCGTATATCCGCTTGAGCAGCAGCCCTAAGGCCCAAAGCCTACAGTCCAACTGCGGTTTTTAGGGTTATCAGGGCAGGTCGAGTTCGCTGAGGGTGAATCGTAAACGATGCTGTTGTGGTCCTTGCGGGATATTGAGACGCAAGACCGGCTGTAGAGCATCTGCCTGACGGGCCCAGAGATGCCAACTCAGGTCACCGGACCTGGTGAAGACATCATCCTCTACCGTGCGTCGCTCATTGTGCAGCCAGGCGTTGCCATGGCTGTGTTGCTGGTCTTCATTGTTGTTGATGGCGGCAAATTCGATGGCTTGGATATCAGCTCTATGCTTGACCGGCCCGCTGATGCTGATGCTGATGTTACCGTTGAGCTGTTGGCCGCTGTCATCGGCTTCACGGCTGACAGCGGTGATCGTGACAGTGGTGCCCGGCAGCGCTTCCTCCAGCCTGTGGCGCAGTTCCGGATCAGCCAACTCGGTGGTGATGGCGCCGATATCATGCTCCACATAGCCGCTGTTGGTCTCTATGGTGACCTCACCGATGAACTGCTCGATGGCTTCGCTGTCTGTCGGTATGTTGGGTAAAGGAATATCAAAGTCGCGATGGGCCTGATCTCTGCTGCCACCGTGCGACGAACTCCGGTGACCAGCGTGGTAGCTGTCATCAATCAATGATCTATCATGGTCATCAATGGCGCTGACCGCTTGGGGATTGCTGATCCGCACAATGGTGACCCCTGGCGGTGGATGGATCCGGCATCTCAGGGTCGAGGCCTGATGATGATAGTGAATATCGCTTTCTTGCAGGTTGATATGGTGTCGCAGGGTGATCGTGTGCGGTTCGATGCGGAAGCCCAGGGCTTCGGGGTCCTGCGTTTGTGCGATCTCGGTCTCGTCCTCGCTGAACTCGTCGTCCATGCCGTCAACAAACAGCTCATCCGTGCTGCGTACTGGCAGGTGTTCCGCCGGAAAGGCCCCACGGCCACTGCGAATGGTGGCAGGTCGGCCGACAAGAGCAAAGAATGCGTCAAGACTCTCACTGTCGTCATCGCTGAATGATATGCTGGTACGGGCTCCATCCTGATTGGGCAGATCGCTGTCGATGATGTCACCGGGCATGACGATGGTCATGCTGCCCGATACTTCCTGTTCGACCAGCTGTTTCCGCATCTGTGTAGATACCTGCTGCTGACGCATGCCGCTTGGCATGCCGGAAAAGGAGAGGGTCAGTGTGTCATCATCATCAACCGCCAGAGTCAGGCCTTGCCAGGCCATCATGCCGGTCGTTTGTTGGCCATGCTGGGCGAAGGCGGCTGCTGTAGCAAAGTGTGTGGAGGTGTTGACGGTGGCTCGTTGACCGTCGATGCTGACGCTTTCGACGGTCATGGTGACATCGTCGGCTCCAATGAAGGGGCCGCTTTCAGACGTCATCTGACGCAAACGTCTGAGCAGTGCAGCTTCGGCGTCATCGTCTGTTTCAGGATCGGTGCGATCCTCTTCCGGTTCCTCTTGCTCATCGTCTTCGATGATGTCCATACTGGGTCTCATATGGTGGCCATCAAGCATCATGACCAGTTCATCATGGTTGAAGACGGTGACGTTGTAGACGGTGATGCTGCCGTCATCGTTGAGGGTGATGGTGGTGTGGTGCTCGTGAACACAGCCGATCAATGCCAGCAGGCCGATGAGCAGACAACAGAATGAACGGTTCATGGTTGGTCCTCCTCTGCCGTGATCAGGGGCAGGTCGGTGGCATTGATGGGCAGGAAGATCTCGGCACCGCTCGGGGCCACGGCCAGAGCGACATGTATCGGCCCGGCACCGATGCCAAAGATCCCAGCACGATGCCAGGAACCGCCATGTGACTGGAGCAGGGTAGGCAGGGCCAGTCCGTCAGCATCGAATACCTGAATGTCCAACAACCGTATCTGGTCACCGCGTATGTAAAAGTTGAGGGAATGGTTTCTCCCTTCGCGACGCAGTTCAATCGAACGCAATTCAATGCCTGAGGCGTTGAGTGCCTCGACATTCCATTGCAGGGAGATGCTGTCTTCATCCTTGCTTAGGTCATCAGCCGATACGGCTTCGGGAATGGGGATGAGCTGGATGGCCCCAGGGTACTGCATGCTGATGCGTCCTTCGATGACGGCCAATCCTTGACTGTCGCGGGCCGGCACTGCCAGGTCAATATGGCTGGTATGCTGGATCATGCCATCGCTTGATCTCATGCCGTGTGATGAATACGAAGAATGTCTAGGGAAATGCCGCCGCCCATGTCGGTCATCGGTGACTTGAGGCAGCAGGGAGCGCCCCTGATCATCTTCAGCCCGGGTCAGTTCGATGCTGCCCCAGCGCATCGGGTTCATATGTCGGGGCAGGGAGAAGCCCATATGCAGCCGAGTATGGTTTTCCAGGTGCTGATGTCGCTCAATGATGTAAGCGAAGCTCCGGGTGATGGCGATCTGTTGTGGGGTGACGGTGGTGGCGGCGATGATGGCCGCTTCATCGACTCCTTGGGCGGCTCTGATCTCACCAGCCGTGAGGGCGCTGAACGGCCGTCGTCCGAGGCGCAGGGGTGAGGCCGGGATGGCCATCTCAGCAGCATCACTGCTGGCCACCTGTTCAGCGGCCAGGGCCCGCCGCCAGGCCGCATGATCCTCCTGGTAGGAGGTGGTCCAGGTCACGGTCCGGTCATCCACGGCCCCCTCAGGGCTGGTGACTGGAGCGGGCAGGGTCAGGCGCCAGGTTCCGCGGGCCTGGGGCAGACTGGCCAGGAAGCGCTCATGGTCATAGTGTGGCTGGCTATGGCCTCGCTGGTCACCATCGGGCGCGGGCAGCATGGCCAGACGGGCCAGGTTGGCCAGGCCGCCAATGCTCTGCACGCGCAAACGGCCCTCATCATCGCGCTCAATGCTCAGTTGTCGAGCTGTGGCGTAGGGGCTGGCCAGTAGCTGGTCAATTGAGGCAAAGGTGATGGTGGCCTTGAAGGGCTGACCGACTCGGGGGGTATCGCCGGCAGTAATGGTGAAATCGTCACCAGGGAACAGGGCCTGACAGTCCTGTCGCGACAAGGGGGGGTAGATCAGCTCGCTGCCGCCTTGATGGGTGAGGTGATGACGAGCGCCCAGATTGCGTACCGCGATATGCGGGGTGACGCTCAGTGTCACGCTGCCGGAGCCGTCGGCATTGATGGTCAAGTGGTCTTCGACCTCTACGCAGGCAGCCAAGCAGAGCAGAGGAAGCAAGATCAACAGCGGCGGCCGCCGCCGACTGCGAGGGTGATGGGACATGGGGGTCCTTTCAGGCAATGCAGGTCTGGAAGTATTTCAAGGAGGCAGCATAATAGGCCATGCACTGATCACAAGCGTTGAATCGCTGGCTGATGTGGACAGTCCGATGAGCATGGGCTAAAAAAGGGATGGCGACCGGGCGATGGTGCAGGGTATTGCTCAGACACCCTCGTTGTCATCCCCGCTCATCATAAAACGGCAGTTGGGCTTTGGGCTTTAGGCTATAGGGTTGCTATTCAAGCGGATATGCGCAGTCAGAATCGGTTCACCTTCTGGGTGAAAGTCCGAATCTGTCCAAATCGCCTTGTAGAGTAACCCTAAAGCCTCCAGCCGGATTTAGGATGACGGGCATCATGGCGACGGCCGGGTTGGTATTGGGCGAACACATGGCAGCCACGCGTCGGCACGCGGGCCAAGGCCCGGTGCTCCGTGATGGTTTTGTGATGGGCGGTGGTTTTTGGCGAGGCCGAAACTGCCAAGCTGGGCGACGTATCAGTCTATTTCTTGCGGGCTTCTGGGATGCGGTCATTGCGGCATGGTCTGGAGGCGGCGATTGATGTCACGGCGCAGGATCCGGGCCTCGCGGCTGCGCAGGCCGCTGAGGGTGTTGAGGATGGTGACCAGTTCATTGCGGTCACTGGCGTTTTCAAACTGGTCCCGCAAGAGGGGCAGAAGACGCTCGTCGCTGGTCAGGGACAGGGCCTGGAACAGGGCCTGGGTGCTTGTTGCATCCTGTTCACGCAGACCGTAGAAGCGATCAATGAGGCGATTGTCACCATATTGGGCCAAGACCAGCATGGCGGTCAGGTTCCACTGTCGTTCGCGGTCGCTGTCCATCGGGACCTGGCGTTCGGCGATGACGTTCAGGAAGGCCGGTTGCCGATCAAGGGGCTCCTGGATGATGCTCGGTGTCGATGCGCGCGAGCCTTGGTGGCCGATCCAGATGCGACGATCGGCGACCTCAATGCGACGCAGGGCGCTACGTAGGTCCAGGGTGTCGTGGAAGCCGGGATGGACCAGCACCCGCAGGGCGGCCAGGGACATCTCCAGATCATCGGCGGCAACCAGGGGCGCGGCCAGTTCCTCGCGGACCACCTCCGCAATGTCGCTCCTGGTCATGGCCTGGAGGACGGCGAGGTGGATCCGGGGATCCGGGTCAGCCAACCCAGTGGTTATCAGTTCCGGGGTGGCTCTGGCCCTGATGGCGGCGCTGTAGCCGATGACCCGCAACCATGGGTCTTCGGCGGCGATCAACTGCTCCTGCAATCGTGTTGCGGTCTGCGAGTCATTGATGGCAAACAGGGGATGACTGGAGCTGTTCAAAACGATGCCAGCAAAGACGCCGGGATTGTGGGCGGCGGCGGCCAGCAGATAGTCATCTTCAGCGATGATGTCCCGGATCGCCTGCTGGGCCTGCGTCCATCTGGGGTTTGGTGTTGCTGATGAAGACAGTAGTTGCAGGTTGTTGATGATGATCAGGCAGGTCACAGGGTCGGCGCGTAGCAGGCCCATGATCACCGGGTCATGGGCCGAGCGCAGCATCAGGGCTCCGATGGCTTGGCGCCAAGCGTGATCGCGATGACCCACCCCGTCTTGTGGCCAGGAAACCTGCGGCAGCAGGGTCAAGGCCTGTTCTGTGAACTGGGCCTCCGGTGAGCAGAGGAGGCGGGCCAGGATCAGGAACGGGGTGTCATCGTCAAGGTCCTGGATGTCTTCGAGCCAGACCTGGTGTCTGGCCTGGGCCAGTTGTTGGGGATTGTCGGTGCTGTCCGGCTCTTCGGGCGGTTGATCGGATGCTGGCTCTTGGTCCTGGCGGCCTCTTGTCAGCAGGCTGGCCAGGCGTCCGAGCGTCGAGCGGGATGGGGTCGGCTGGGGCGTCTTAGTGACTGGAGCCTGGCCGCTGATGACGCCGAAACCGCTGCTGTTGTGGTCGTCCCTGACCGTGCTGAAGCCCCAATCATAGGCGGCCGCCGCCACCATGGCCTCCAGGGCCACATGACGTACCTCGGCGATCGGATCCTTGATGAACTGATCAAGCAGGGGAATCGTGAGCGTGGGGCTGAGACCAGACAGCAAACGCAGCGCGGCCTCGCGCAATGCCGGGTCGGGATCATCCTCCAGGGCCGTGGTGGCCAGACGCAGCCAGGCTTGGTCCCGGTTGCGGTTGTGGCGACTGTGGGCGGCGGCGGCAGCGTTGAAGATGCCGGCGCGGGCCTGGGGGGGGCTACGCTGCAGCAAGGCGGTCACTGATGGCAGTCGATCCGTTTCGCTTCTGCCCAGCATCCTGGCGATGTCCTGAGCCAGGTCGGGCAGGCGTTCTATCACAGAGAACAGACGCTCGTCGCTGGGTGGTCGGCGGGCCTGGGTCAGGGCCTTGATGAC
>SLQH01000196.1 GCA_007131555.1 Planctomycetota bacterium
AACCGCCGCGACATTGATGACATCGTACGGGCCCTGGCCGATGTCCGTCGCCGCCTGCGCCGCCTCACCGAGACCACCATCGCCTATCTGGAGGGGCTACTGGAGCGTCACGCCGACCGCTATCCGCGCCGTACCGAACTGACCTCCTTCGGGGCCGTCGACAAGCGCGAGGTGGCCCTGTCCAACATCCGTCTGAGCTATGATCGGGAGAGCGGTTTCTTCGGCACTGCCGTCAAGGGCGATACCGTCATCACCATGAGCCCCTTCGACAAGGTCCTGATCATCTGCAAGGACGGCTCCTACCGCATCACCGGCCCGGTCGAGAAGGAACTGCTGTCGGCCCCAGTGGCCCATTTCGCCTTGTTCGATGTCGAACAGGGCCAGCGCTTCACCGTGGTCTACCGTGACGCAGCTCGTCAGGCCTTCGCCAAGAAGGTCCACATCCATCGCTTCATCAATGGCCGTGAGTACGAATTGATCAAGGACAAGCAGGGTCGCCTGGACCATCTGCTGGAGGGCGACAGCCAAGCCACGGTCCACTGTACCTTCGTGGCCGCCAAGCGCCAACGGGTGACCGAATGCCAGACCAGCCTGGCCGAGGTCCCCTTCGCCGGGGCCAAGGTCCGCGGCACCCGCTTGGCTCCCAAACCGGTAGTCCGGATCAAGGTGCTCACATAGCGGTGAAGTCGTCGGGCCTCAGGCCGATGTCGTGGGCGATCTTACGAAAGAGGTCTTCTGGATTTTAGGTGGCAGTTGTCGGGCCGCCCGCAGCCACTTCTTCATCTGCCTTCTCCTTTCCTTCGCGCCTTCGCGTGAGGTCATTCCGGCACGAACGACCAGCGTTCAGCAGTGTCCCGGTCACCGACACGCCTCGCTGTGGAGGGTGATGAACCCGGAAGAGTCTTACGCGAAGGTGCGAAGGTTGAAGAAGCGAGGAGCTTTGAGGATTCAGGTGGCCTTTGTCTCGCCGCCCGCAGGGCCTTTGCGTTCTTGGCGTTCTTTGCGTGAGACTCTTTCAATCTCTGCGCCCGTCGAACACAGCCGGGTTGTCAGCCACCTGAAATCCTGAAGAGCCGCTATATCTCTTCTCCCTTCCTCCCACCCCCACATTCCCCCTTGGTACCATCGTCGGGCCGATTAGACTCGCATCCATGCTTTTGCAGCGAGCAGGCCAAGCAGGGAAACGGTGACCACCCATGGGTGAGACGACCGCTGACCATAACTTCCTCCTCCAGGCAGAACGCCTGGGCATTCTCAATGCCGAGGAGGTGCGCTTGGTCCACGAGCGGATCGCTCAGGACCACCGTTCGGCCACCACCTGCGTCGTCCAGATGGGCCTGATGAGCGTTGGTGACATCGACCGGGTCCTGCATGCTCTCAAACGGCGCCAGGCCCATCGCGAGGAGTCCTCCCTGCCTGAGACCATTGCCGGCTATCGTATCCTTGATCAGTTGGGCAAGGGCGGCATGGGCACCGTCTACCGGGCCGAACAGATGGCCCTGGGGCGTGAGGTGGCTCTCAAGGTGCTCTCGCCGCGCCTGGTCGAGGACGAGGACTTCGTCGCCCGCTTCATCCGTGAGGCGCGCAGTTCGGGCCGCATCAACCATCCCCATGTGGTGGCCTGTTATGACGTCGGTCGCGATGGCGATCTGTTGTACATGGCCCAGGAGCTGGTGGCTGGTGGGGACGTCGGTCATCTGATGTCGCACAGCGGAGGCCGCCTCGACGAACGCCGGGCCCTGACCATCGTCGAGGACTGTCTACGGGCCATCGAGGCCATTGATGACGCCGGTCTGATCCATCGAGACATCAAGCCGACCAACATCTTCCTTGATGCCACCGGAAGGGCCAAGCTCGGCGACCTGGGTCTGGCCCGGACCATCGCTTATGACGACCGCATCTCCCAGTCGGGAGAGGTCTATGGCACCCCGGCCTACATGAGCCCCGAGCACGCCCAGGGCCACGAGGACCTCGACGTGCGCACCGACATCTATTCCCTGGCTGCCAGCCTGTACTGCATGCTGACTGGCCGTCAGCCCTACGAGGGGCGCAGTTCCTGGGACGTGGTGTCCAAGGTCCTGCATGATCCGGTTCCTGACCCCGGTGATGTGGTGGCGGAGCTGTCGCGACCGGTGCGGGCCCTGGTGATGCGCGGCATGGCCAAGGAACGGGAGTTGCGCCATCAGGATCCGGTGGCCATGCGGCGGGATGTGCGCGGCATCCTTGATCATGGCCGGGTGGTCGAGCACGATACCCGACGCCAGCTTGATCATGGCCATGCCATGGGCTTGGCCTGGCGGGATCGCACCGCCGTGCTGCGGCCGGTCCATGCCATTGGCCAGGGTGACCGGGTCCAGTGGGACGAGGCCATGGCCCAGGTCTTCGCTGGCGATCCCCAGCGGGTGGTCGTCGACTGCAGCGCGGTCGAGTGGATCTCTTCCGAGGGCCTGGCGACCTTCGTCCGTCTCCATGAGACCTGTGCCAAGCAGGGCCTGCACTTCATCATCTGCGCCCTTAATCGCAGTACTGATCAGGCCATCCGCTGCGTCTACCTTGATCGCCTGCTGATCATCGTTCCGGATCTGGAAGCGGCTCTGCAATACGTGCCCTGAAAGCCTTCAGGGCCGCCAGATAGCCGTCGATTGCCCGATAGCTGAGATCGTTGTGGCCAGCCTGGGGCAGCAGGACCAGGGTGGTGTCGGGTGGGGCCTGGGCCTGTAAGCGCTGGGCATGACGGGGCGGGATCAGGTCATCGTCCTGGCCGTGCAGCAGCAGGATGGGAACCTGGACCTGGCCGATCCGGGCCTGATTGTCGAAGCGGTCGAAGGGCAGCAGAGGGGGGTCGACCATCACCCGGAAGGCCGAGGCGAAAGCGCTCTCCAAGATCAGTCCGGCTACCGGCTGGGTGCTGGCCAGAACCAGACTGGGGCCGGAACCGAGCGATCGGCCATGGATCACGATGCGCTTCGGGGGCACTCCGGCGTCTTCTACCAGCCAGCGGTAGGCGGCGGCAGCGGCTCGGAGGCTGCTGCGCTCGCTGGCCTGGCCCTGACTGTGGCCGTAGCCCGGATAGTCGTAGGCCAGCACCGACCAACCAGCCCGATGCAGCAGTTCCAGACTGTGGCAGATCAGCCCCAGGTCCTCGGCATTGCCATGGCTGTGCAGCAGCACCGGGGCGCTGGGTTGGTGTGGCATCCAGCGCAGCATCAGCCGTCCGTCGGGCCCATCGATGGCCAGCATGCGGGGATCATCATGGGTATATGAGGGGGCCGGAGGAACGAACATCAAGCGTTCGGCCAGCAGGGCTGCGGTCAGGGCATAGGTGGCATAGCCCAGCACGAGGTAGCGCAGCAGGCTTGTGATGAGCCTGGGCGCCGGGCGGCATCGGTCAGACATGGTGCTGGTCATGACTGTATGCTGTTCGCAGCGATTGTCCTGCAAGCGGCAGCCTGTCGAGGCTCTTCTCAACCATGGTTGGCTCATGCTCAGGGAAGATATGATCAACAACATGCACGCTGATCCCTTGCTGGACACCTATCTGCAGGACATCGCCGCTTTCGATCGGCTTGATGCCGTCGCTGAGCAGGCGGTGATCAGGCGTTTGCGGACTGGATGCCGGACCGCCCGCCAGGAATTGGTGCATGCCCACCTGCATGTCGTGGTCTGCGTTGCTCGTGAGTTTGTCGACAGTGGTCTGCCCATGCTTGATCTGATCGAAGAGGGCAACCTGGGTCTGCTGCGGACGGTGGACCGTTTCCGTCCGGAGTTCGGCTGTCGTTTTGCCACCTATGCCCGGCACTGGATTCGCCAGGCCATTCGCCAGGCGATCACTGACAAGGTCCGCCCGGTGCGCCTGCCGGCGTATCTGGTCGGGCAGATCCGACGGTGGCGGCAGGCCGTACAGCGAGGTGAAACAGGTGGCCCCGAACTGGCTCAGCGGCTTGGGATATCGGCCGCCAACATGCCTTTGGTGTCACGCCTGGCGACGGTGTCTGAGCGTCGGGCACCATGTCAGCTTGAAGAACATCCCGCCCCAGAGGAAGCCTGCCCTGAAGCGGCCTTGTGCAGCGCTGAGTCCCAGGGGGTGTTGCGGCGGGCGGTGGCCGGTCTGTCGCCTCGTGATGCGGCCATCATCCGCCATCGCTTTGGGCTTGATGGTCACCCGGCCCTGAGTCCGACCCAGGTGGCAGCGGTGTTCGGCCTCAGTCGGGAACGGATCGGCCAGATTGAGCGGGCTGTGCTGGAACGCCTGCGTCCCACCCTGGCGGCGGCTGGCGTTGGTTGACGCGCCGCAAATTGCTGCTTCACCTGCCAGTAGATTGTATGAGGATGCCGCTCCTGCGTGCGGATAGGGCACGTAGACGCATTCCATATCCACCCCCGTGATACGAGGAGCCCCATGTTCATCGAAGATATCATCGCCCGCCAAGTCCTGGACAGCCGCGGCAATCCCACCGTTGAAGTCGACGTCATGCTGGACGACGGTTCGCTGGGCCGCGCCGCCGTGCCCTCCGGGGCCTCGACCGGCATCTACGAGGCCTGCGAACTGCGTGACGGCGACAAGAGCCGCTATCTGGGCAAGGGCGTGCTCAAGGCCGTGCAGGCCGTCAACGACACCATCAAGCCCCAGCTCATCGGCTTGGACGCCATGGAGCAGCGGGCCATCGACACCCTGATGATCGAGATCGACGGCACCGAGAACAAGTCCAAGCTCGGCGCCAATGCCATCCTCGGCGTGTCGCTGGCCGTGGCCAAGGCCGCTGCCCAGGCCCATGCCCTGCCCCTGTACCGCTACATCGGCGGCACCAATGCCCGTCAGCTGCCGGTGCCGATGGCCAACATCATCAACGGCGGCAAGCACGCCGACAACAAGATCGACTTCCAGGAATTCATGATCATGCCGGTCGGGGCCTGCTGCTTCAGCGAAGGCATCCGCATGGTGTGCGAGGTCTTCCACAGCCTCAAGGGCGTGCTCAAGAAGGCCGGCCACAACACCGCCGTCGGTGATGAGGGCGGTTTCGCCCCGTCCTGCGACAACGAAGAGGCCCTGACCTTCATCATGGACGCCATTGACAAGGCCGGTTACCAGGCTGGTCGTGACAAGGACTTCGCCATCGCCCTCGACTGCGCCTCCTCCGAACTCTTCGATGAGGGCGACAAGAAGGGCTACAAGTTCTGGAAGTCCAACCCCGACAAGCTGTTCAGCGCTGATGAGATCATCAGCCTGTTCAAGGGCTGGTGCGACAAGTATCCGATCGTCTCCATCGAGGACGCCCTCGACCAGGACGACTGGGACGGCTACACCGCCTTCACCAAGGAACTCGGCGGTTGCGTCCAGCTGGTCGGCGACGACTTCTTCGTCACCAACCCCAAGCGTCTGGCTGACGGCATCGTCAAGGGCGCCTGCAACTCGATCCTGATCAAGGTCAACCAGATCGGCACCCTGACCGAGACCCTGGACTGCATCGAGCTGGCCAAGCGCCACAACTACACCTGCGTGCTGTCGCATCGCTCCGGTGAGACCGAGGACGCCACCATCGCCGACATCGCCGTGGCCACCAACTGCGGCCAGATCAAGACCGGCTCGGCCTCCCGCAGCGATCGCATGGCCAAGTACAACCAGCTCCTGCGCATTGAGCAGGAACTGGGCGACCAGGCCCTGTACCAGGGGCTCAAGTCCTTCTACAACCTGTACAAGTAGAAGGCCGGCCCGTCGCGCCCTGTCGCCAGCCCCGTTGTTCATCATGAACGACGGGGCTGGTTGTTGGGGGGTCATCCGGCATCTGTTTCACGTCAGTCATCACGGCATTGTTTCTCACAGAGGCACAAAGGCACGGAGGAGGAATGGTGTCAACGTCATACGTTTGAAGCGTCCATCGTTCCAATGGAATGACACTAATGGTCTACTGAATATCAATGACTAGCGTTGCTTCAAGCCGCGGCGTGACGGAGGTTGGCTGTCGCGGTCGGCGTGGTTGCGCCGCGGGTTGAGGCAACGTGGGTTGAGCATGGCCCCTGAGTAATTTGCTATTTTCGAAGCAGTTGATTAGAAAATGAACGCCCAGTAGCGCATATTCTCACTATAACAAAGAGGTGCTCGCTTGTCCAGCCGTCCCCTATCGCCGGCGAATGCCGGCTATGTTCAATACCAGTAATGGCCTAGCCGTGATCTTCCGTCCATAACGGAACACCGCCCTTTCTGTACGGGTCTTTCAAAGGCATATTTCAACTACGAATCTCTCGAATCACACGAATAGAAGAGATGGATGTGAACAGTGCACGGCTGTGGTTTTCATTCGCGAGATTCGTAGTTGAAAATCTGTTCGTTGTTCCCCTTCATCACAGAGGAATGACACGCAGCAACCTCTGAATGCTGACGGGCATCTGACCATGATTGCAACGAGCATCTTTTCTGTCATCCGTGGTTGCTTCTGTGGTAACGTCCGATGATAAGATTCGCATATGCATGACCAAAGATTGGTCAGCATGCTGAAAGCCCAAGAAATCCTGTGATTCTTAGTGCCATTTCACTGTCCACTGCCCTTCTTGCGTCTCTGTGCCTTTGTGCCTCCGTGAGAAAGAAATCGCTCGTCCTTGTCCCCGTGGAGTCATGCCATGCCCACCCCGTCCTCCATCCCCGTCGCCGTCCTGGGTGCCACCGGCTATGCCGGAGAAGGGGCGGTGCGGATCCTGCTCGGCCATCCGGTGTTCCGGCTGGTCCATGTCGGTTCTGATCGCCTGGCGGGCACTCCCCTGGCGCAGGCTGTGCCGGCCCTGGCCGGTGAGACCGATCTCTGCCTCCAGCCTGATACCCCGGCCCAACTGCTGGCCAGCGGAGCCCAGGCGGTGATCCTGGCCAAGAAGAGTCCGGAGGTCACCCAGGTGGTGCCGCAGTTGCTGGATGCCGGCCTGCGCCTGGTCGATATCGGCTCCGAGTTCCGGCTGCGGTCGCTGGCCAGCTACCAGCAGACCTACCAGGGCGATCATGCCTGTCCTGGGCTGCTGGAGGAGGCGGTCTATGGCCTCAGCGAGATCCACCAGGCGGCGATCCGGACGGCGCGGGTGGTCGGCAATCCCGGCTGCTACGCCACCAGCATCCTGCTGCCCCTGCTGCCCTTGGTCGAATCCGGGCTCATCGATCGCAACGCTCCGATCTGCGCCATGGGTCACTCTGGCCTGTCAGGAGCCGGGCGACAGTTCGTGGCCAGCAACAACAACCTGTTCTGTGCCGTTAACGAGAACATCCACTGCTACAAGGCCCTGGCCCACAAGCATGTCGCCGAGATCGATCAGGAACTGTCGCTGGCTGCCGGGGCCGATGTCCACTGCCACTTCGTGCCCCATCTGGCACCCTTGACCCGGGGCATCCACAGCTCGATCACTGCCACCCTGGCCGAGGGGGCCGACCTGGGATCGGTCCAGGAGGCCTGGCGGCGCAGCTACGCCGACCAGCCCTTCGTGCGCCTGCGCACCGATACTGCCGCCGTCGAGGTAGCCAACGTCGCCTGTACCAACTGCTGTGACCTCGCCGCCACCGTGGATGGCCGCCTGCTCTACATCGCCTCGGCCCTCGACAACCTGGTCAAGGGAGCCGCCGGCCAGGCGGTCCAGAACCTCAACCTGATGTTCGGCCTCCCCCAGACCATGGGCTTGCAACAGCGCGGCTGGTAGGATGACGGCCAGGATCGGCGTAGCAGGTTTGATTGTTCCTCACAGAGGCACAAAGGCACAGGGTTTCGCGATGGGTGCCAGTCCGCTTTCCTCTCCGTGCCTTTGTGTCTTTGTGAGAGAAAAAGGCTCGTCGCATGGGGCTACAGGATCAGCAGGGCGACGGCTTGTCGATCACTCCATTTCAGGAGCGGACGCGGGCCAATACGCCGATCTCGGCAAAGCGTGACTTGGCGAGCTCTGCATCCTGCTTGCTGACGTTCTTGAGCACCGGGATGATCATCTTCTTGGACAGGCTGGTGGCCTGTTCCTCTGAGATGCCGAGTAGTTCAATCAGCAGGGGAACCACCTTCTCACGGCGATTGTCATCAGCGATCTTGTTGAGGAAGACCGAGAACTGTCCGCCTGCGGAGGTGCCACCTGCGGAGGTGCCACCGGCAGGGGTGGTGATTGGCATGTCATCATCGTCATCCGGCAAGAGCTGATTGATGGCGTTGGTGATGTCCTGTCCCGTGGGAACTGCTGACCCGCTTTCTTCATCAGGAAACAGCTCATCCATGCGTGAGGTGAGCTGTTGGCCATCGATGCCGGTATCATCTCCGGCAGGCTCATCCAGCGAGGGGGGCAGGATGGGATTGCTGAATGGGGTGATTTCACCCAGATCGGAGCCCTCAAAGGGGCGTCGGGAGGCATGGCTGGAGGAACTGTCGACGACCGGTGCCTGTTGAGGAGCATAGGAGCCGGACTGCGGCTGGTAACCGCCACGGTCGGTAGCCGTGCCAGTCAGACGGGCGACCAGCAGATCAATGAGTAGCACGCGGCGCTCTGTGTCAATGGGCAGTTCGATCGACATCTCGGCCGGAAAGAGGTTGATAGGCCGTTTAAAGATCCGGGGCCGTTTGGGCCATTCGATGCGTGGCAGTTCCTCATCAGGCCGTTGTTGGCAGAAGTCCAGTTCACCCCCGGCCATCTCCAAGCAGCGCATTGCCAAGAGCATGGATGCGGCTTCTGCTTCGGTCAGGTCGTCGATCAGGACAATGGGAACACTTTGGGCCACGGTCAGGCTGGTGTTGTCCTTGACGCCGAATATCTGGCTGATGGCCTGGGCGGCAGCAGCCTGGGACGCTTCGGGGCAGGAACGTAAGACGACCTGGTAGGGCATGGCTGATCAGTCTCCCGCGCACCTGGGAAGACAGGTGACGTAAGTACTGATGCACAGGGCGCAGGCAGCGCCGCCACGATGCGGTTGACGACCAAGTTCTGGCATGCTTTCAGGTTCCCACAGTGCTGCGGTCTGTCAACCAGTGGCGGGCCCATCTATGAGCGGCGTGGTGCAGACCATCACCAAGCGAGATGCTCTCGACAAATCTCCATCGTAAGGGCTATTGGCAGACTCAATACTGTACTGTTTGTGATGGCCCGCCGGGGACCAGACGCTTGACCATGTCCTCAATGACCTGACTGCGGCGCCCTTCGGCTCCGTCGCAGGCCAGGGGGCTGCCATCACGCAGATGGGCGGCGACATTCTCGATCAGGCCCCAGTGGGTGTAGGGCAGACCGGGGACCTGGATCTCCTCGCGTTGTCCGGCCTGGATCAGGGTCAGGCGGCCACCCTTGAGGTCTTCGATCACCAGGCTGCCCTGGCTGCCGATGAGATGGAGGCGTTCGATCAGATCGGTCTCCTGCCAGCCGATGTTCATGCGGCAGCGGGTGCCCTGGCGCTCGGCAATGGCGCTGAGGACCAGGCCCCGGGCGGCATGGGAGCCGGTGGCCAGGTCCTCTTCGTCGACTCGGGCTTCAGCCATCGGTCCACAGAGGAAATGGGCCAGATCCAGGCGATGCGACAGGGGGAACTGGTCATTGATGGTCAGTTCCTGGACCTGGCCGATGGCTCCCTCATTGATCAGGGTCTGGGCGGTGAGGATGGAGGGATAGCAACGGCGGTAGAAGGCCACAGCCAGGCTGACCCCGGCCGCAGCACAGGCGGCGATCATGGCCGTGCACTGCTCGGCATCGACCGCCATCTCCTTTTCCACCAGCACATGCTTACCGGCGGCGGCGGTCTGGACGGTGTAGTCGGCGTGGCTGTCGGGATGGGTGGCGATGTAGACCACATCGATG
>SLQH01000099.1 GCA_007131555.1 Planctomycetota bacterium
CCCTCTGGTTAAAAGCCAGATGCTCTACCGACTGAGCTAAAGGCGCATAGCGAAGCTAGCAGGCTGTTGACATGGCGCAAGATGTTCGGCGCCCCAGAAATAAAGGACGGGCATATAAATATAAACAAGTCGCTCTCAATCCCCCATTTGCTGACGGTCGTACAGGCACGATTGGCCCTAAAGCCTAACTGCCGTTTTTAGGGTCATTGGGGCTAGCGGGAGGCCTGTCTTGGCGATCGGCGCAGTCCTCGTTGTGGCTGTCTGGGCGAAAGTTCTGATTGAGGATCGCCGTTGCCGCGGGCAAAGGCGGCTGGGATGTGGCAGGTGGCATGATAGAGTGGAGCCATGTCGATGATCACTCCGGGCATCCTGCTGGTGGCCAGTCCTCTGCTGGGCGATCCCAACTTCGCCCGGACCGTGGCCTTTGTGTTGGAACACAATGAGCACGGTACCCTGGGCTTGATTGTCAATCGGCCCCTGGATATCGCTCTGGGCGATCTGTGGAGCAGTTGTCCGCCGTCGCTACGGGGCCTGCATCGCTGTGCTGATGGCGGTCCGGTGGAGCGGGACAAGGGGCTGATCCTGCATGGCATCCAGGACCTGCCCGGTTCCCTGCCCCTGTGTGCTGGCTTGGCGGTGGGGGGTGATGCGGCCCAGGCCGATCCCCACGACCCCTTGGCGCCGCGCCTGTTCCTAGGTCACAGCGGCTGGTCACCGGGCCAGCTTGATGCTGAGATCGCCACCGGCTCCTGGCTGCTGCGTCCCGGCCATCGCCGCTTCGTCCTCGATCCCCAGGCTGGAGAGGAACTATGGGACGAACTGGCCCGGACCGAGGATCCAGCGCCGCCCTTGGGCAACAATTGAACCTGATCGGTTGATGTTCAGCAGCAAGACTCTGGGCTCAGCCGTCTCCTGATGCTCCGCCTGGGGATGGCTGCGCCGGCGCCCACCAGGGATCAGCCATGAAACGTCCGGCCAGACCAGGATTTGGGTCTTCGATGACGACGATGAAGAACAGGTCGCCCACATCGGTCAGGGTGGGTTCGCCGATGCCGACTGCCGTGCCGGCACTGACAACCAGTTCGCGGGCCGACCAGTCGTCCCAGTCCCCAGGGGTGACTTGGCGGGCTCGATAGATCGCCAGTCGGCCATCATCGGGGTTAGTCGCACTCCACCACAGCCACCACTGTCCATGCTCATCTCGCCAGAGATGCGGTTGATGGTCGGTAGCTGGGGTGTTGACGGTGGTCACCGGCGCTGGTTCGCTCCAGGTGCTGCCATCATCAGTGCTGCGGCTGTACCATATATCCAGCTCATCAGATGGCCCACCAGGGCGGTTGGAGTCGAAGAACAGGACCAGGCTGCCATCATCGACCTGTTCCAGATGGGGGTTGTCGATCTGCCACGGTTCGTGGGCTGGCGGATTGACCGGCTCTGGCAACGGGCTGCCTGGTGCACTCAGGGCATGGTCTTGCTCAGCGACCAGCCAGATGCGCGCGGCATGATGCGGCGGAGTCTGATTGCTGGTGTACACCATCCATTCCCAGCCGTCGTCGGTGGCTCCGGTCATGGCTGGTGCCCCTTCTGAGGTCACAGGGAAGGCCAGGTTGCTGAGAGTCCAGGGCGGGAACGGGTCGGTCGGTGAGGCGCGACTGCTGCGCAGGATGTCTCCGTGCAGCCAGGTGTTGACTCCGATCACCACAGTGGCGTCCAGATCCATGCCGAGGGTCGGTCCACGCAGGTAATCGGCCATCTGCTCGAAGGGGTAGCCATCCAGGGTATAGCCCAACAGATCGCCTGGTGCATAGATCGCATACAGGTGCAGGCCGTCACGACTGACCGTCAGGCCATCTTCCCAGCCGTCAATGTGCAAGGACAGCGGTTGGGCTGGCTGCAACAGACTGCTGGCGATCACCTGGGGCACCAAGTGCTCGCGCAAGGCAGGCCAGGGATTGGTGGGAGCAGAGATCGGGTGCAGCACATGGTCCACAGCCGGCCAGAGGCTGGTGATCGTGACCTCGCCGGCTCCGGCCAGGCGCAGTCCTTGGTGGCGGCTGTGTTCCCAGGTCTGGCTGCCGACCACGTGCAACGTGATGGCGCGTTCAGTTCCCGGCAGAACGGCTGACCCGACTGTCAAAAGCACGCATATGGCCTGCGATACCGTGTGGTTCATGGCATCCATGTTAGACAGTCAGGCAGGCGTTCAAGAACGGTTGATGGTTCTTGAAGCGTCACCGCTCAGGCCATAGGGAGCGAGTGGTTACCGGTCCTGTTCAACAGAGCCGGGATTACCCCGGCGATAGGGGGGAGGCTGGACAAGTGTCCATCCGCATTCATCCGCGGCCCCAATCAAGAGGTGTTGAGCCGCGGATGAACGCGGATGGGAAGCACCATAACCACGTTGCCTCTACCTGCAACGCAACAACGCCAACCGCGACAATCAACGTTCGTTGCGCAGCGGCTTGAAGCAACACTAGGAGCCTGTAAGGAATAGACTGACACGTCGCCTGGCTTGGCCTTTTCGGCCCCTATCCGGCGAAATCCTCACCATAGCTACGGCTATGGCTACGGTTTTCGACGAAATCGGGACACCAAAGAACCCTGCGCTTGTGCTCGGTCGCTATCCCTTACAGACACCTAGTCATTGGATGGTTTGCCCAGCTCCCGCACCAGGGCCGCGACCCGTTGGCCGGCGGCGTGGAAGTTCCAGGCTGTGCGGGCGTCGTCGTTGTCGGGGGCGGCAGGGTCGAGGCGGCCGGCGCCGAGATGCGGTTCGATCGAGACCGGCCCGGGGGCGCCCCGACCCAGCCAGTCGGCCAGGATCTCGCGCACCGCTCCGCGACCGTCGCCGGGCAGGCAGGCTTGTGTCGTGCCATCGGCGATGGAGGCCCTGTCCTTGATGTGCAGATGGCGGATATGATCGCGAAGGGCATGGTAGAAGGCGGCGATGTCGATCTCGGCCACCGGTGGGACCACCGACCAGTCACGGGCTCCGATGGGATTGGCGGTGTCGAACACCAGTTGGAGGCCGGGGATCTCCTCGATCAGGCGCAGGCTGTGGCGTGGACTCTGGCCGCCCCAGTTGTGGCAGTTCTCGTGCAGGGGCTCCAGGCCGCCAGCGCGCAGGATCTCGACCACCGATCGCAGGCGAGCGATCAGGTGATCGGCGTCAGGCCGGTCCAGGCGTCGTTCGACGTCTGATTGCGGTGGCCAGCTCATGATCCGGATCAGGCGGGTGTTCAGCACCTGGGCCAGCGCGACACAGCGCTCGGCCTGCGCCAGGGCCTTGGCCGGATCGTCATCCAGCCGGGCCTGGCCGTTGGCGATGCCGGAGCCGATGCTGGTCACCTGCAGGCCGGCGGCGGCCAGGCGTTCGGCCCACTGGGGCCAGACTTCCGGGGGATGCTCGTGGACCAGGCGATGGTCGATCTTACGCAGGTCGATGTGCTGCCAGCCCAGGGCGGTGATGGCCGCGATCTGGCCGTCGAGGTCCGGGGCGGCTTCGTCGGCAAAGCCGCTGAGGATGGCGGTGGTCATGCGGGGTCATCCTGAGGAGTGGCGGTTGCCAGGACCAGGGCGCTGGTGCTGGCTTCGGGGATCAGTTGGCAACTGGGGCTCAGGCCCAGGCCGATGTCCTGCCAGTGGAGGATCTCCTGGAGTAGGGTCTGGTCCTCAAGGCTGGGCCAGGCGGGATAGCCGCAGCTCAGGCGGCGGCTGGGCAGGGAATTGCGCCAAGCCTGGGCCAGCAGGGCATGGATGTGGGCGGCCAGGGCCTCGGCCATCTGCGCCGCCAGGCCGTGCAGCAGGAGGTAGTCGCGATAGTCACCGGCATCGTGCAGGCGGCGGGCATGGTCGGTGGCGGCGGCCCCGATGGTGACCGCCTGGAGGGCCACGCAGTCACGGGCTCCGGCGGCCCAGGCGGCGGCCGGGAAGCCGGCCGGGGCCGGGTCGTCGCCCTGGCCCAGGGGGCGCACATGGCCGGCGCAGGAGGGCAGTCCGGCGTAGGGCGGCAGGTGGATCCGGCCGCAGATGTGCCCCGACTCGGGATCGAACAGGACCAGATGGTCGGCCTGCGCGGCGGCCGGCAGCCAGCGGGCCACGGCGGCCGGCTGCCACAACTGATGGGTGGCGGCATGGGCCAACCACTGGTCCAGGGCCTGGCGGGCGAAATCCTGATCCTGGCCCAGATCCCAGCGACCCCGGATCAGGGCCTGTTCGTCGAGGGCCTGACGGATGGCCTGGAGGTCGAGGTCCTGGGGCTGCCAGCACTGGCGCTGCCAGTGCGGCGGCAGGCTCACGGGGCCGCTGGGGGGCGGCAGCGGTGCGGGGGTAGGGGCCGGGCGACGGGCTGGGCGGGCGGCGCTGGGGGCTGGGGCCTGGCCCTGGCAGATGGCGTCCATCAGGTGTAGACCGGCGAAGGCGTCGCGGGCATAGAAGACCTGGCCGTCGGGGTAGGCGGCGCTCAAGGTGGTGGTCACGAAGTCTTCGTTGAGGGCGGCGCCGCCGCAGATGACCGGGCGGTGACAACCCTGGGCGCTGAGGTAGTGCAGGTTGTCGCGCATGATCTGGGTCGAGGCCACCAGCAGGCCGGACATGCCGATGGCGTCGGCGGCGTGGCTCTCGGCGGCCTCGTGGATGGCGGTGACGTCCTGCTTGATGCCGAGGTCGATGACCTGGAAGCCGTTGTTGGCCAGGATGATGCGCACCAGGTTCTTGCCGATGTCGTGGACGTCGCCGCGCACCGTGGCCAACACCATGGTGCCGCGATGACGCTGGCCGGCCGCACCCAGATGGGGTTGGAGATGGTCGACGGCGGTCTGCATGGTGGCGGCCGACTGCAGGACGAAGGGCAGGGGCATGCGGCCGTCGCCGAAGCGCTGGCCGACCTCCTGCATGGCCGGCAGCAGACAGCCGTTGATAAGATCGGCGGCGGCCCGGCCGGCGGCCAGGGCCTCGTCGAGCAGGGCCGACATGGCGGTCTTGGCCCCGGCGATCAGGGCTTGGCCGAGGCGCTGGTCGAGAGGGGCGTCGGCGGCGCTGGCGGTCTCAGGCTGGGGCAGGCCTCCGGCAGCCAGGGCGATGAAGCGCAGCAGGGGGTCATACCCCTCATCGCCGTCAGCGGCCGGGCGGCGCCGATCGTGGATGAGGTCGCGGGCGGTGATGAGGACCTCTTCGGGGATCTGGGCCAGGGGCACGATACGCCCCGGATCAAGGATGGCGGCGCTCAGGCCGTGCCTGCGGGCCTCGTCCAGGAAGACGGCATTGAGGATGCGGCGGGCGGCCGGCTTGATGCCGAAGCTGACGTTGGACAGGCCGAGCACGAACCCGACCTCGGGATGGCGCTGATGCAGGGTCTGCATGGCCTCCAGGGTGGCCAGGGCCAGGCCACGGCTGTCCTCGTCGCCCTGGGTGACCGGGAAGGTCAGCAGGTCAAAGAGCAGGCGGCGCGGATCGATGCCGTGGCGATGGACGGCCCGCTGATAGATGCGTTCGGCGATGGCCAGCTTGCGGGCGGCGGTCTTGGCCATGCCCTGGTCGCGATCCTCGTCGATGACCAGGGCGACCAGGGCGGCGCCGTGCAGGCGGGCCAGGCTGCAGATGCGGTCGAAGCGCTCCTCGCCGGCCTCGAAGTTGACCGAGTTGATCAGCGGACAGCCGGGGGTCTGCTCAAGGGCGACGCGGATGTCCTCGGGGTCGGTGCTGTCGATCATCAACGGCACGCTGAGGCGCTCGCGTAGGGTGCCGAGGACCGCCCGGAAGTCGGCCTGGGCATCGCGCCCGGTCCACGACACGCTGACATCCAGGGCCTGGGCGCCGGCCGCCACCTGGTCCTGGGCCAGGGCGCTGATGCCGTCCAGGTCCTGGTCCAGCAGGAGGCTGCGGAAGGCCTTGGAGCCGGTGGCGTTGCAGCGCTCCCCGATGAACAGGGGGCCGTTCTCCTGGCGCAGATCGACGGCCTGGAACAAACTGCTGATGCGGGCCGGAGCGCCGGTCTGGGCGTGGGGCCGGGCCGGCAGGTCGTCGAGGGCTCGGCGCAGGGCGGCGATGTGCAGGGGGCCGGTGCCGCAGCAGCCGCCGCAGACCTCCAGGCCCAGTTCGGCGATGATCTCGGCCACGGCCTGGGCGAAGTCCTCTGGGCCAAGATCAAAGACCGCCTGGCCATCGACATTGCGCGGCAGGCCGGCATTGGGCAGGCAAGACAGGAAGCGGCTGGTCAGGGTCCGCAGACGACGCAGCTGGGGCAGCATCAGGTCCGGGCCGGTGGCGCAGTTGAGCCCGACCACGTCCACCGGCATCTGGTCCAGGGCGGCGGCGGCGGCATCAAGATCGCTGCCGGCGAGCATGGTCCCGGAGCGTTCGATGGTCACTTGGGCCTGGATCGGCAGCTCGCGATCCAGTTGGCGCATGGCTTCACGACAGGCCAGCACCGCACAGCGCACCTGGAGGATGTCCTGGGCGGTCTCGACCAGCAACAGGTCGGCGCCGCCCCGGATCAGGCCCCGGGCGGCCAGCAGATAGCCGGCGAAGGCCTCCTCCCAGCCGATCTGGCCCAGGCTCATCAGCCGGGTGCCCGGCCCCATGGTCCCGGCCACGAAGCGGGGGCGGTCTGGCGTGGCATGGCGATCGGCGGCGGCGCGGGCCAGAGCAGCGGCGGCCTGGGCCAGGTCCTCGGCCCGGTCGGCCAGATCGTACTCCGCCAGCACTGCCGGCAGGGCCCCGAAGCTGTTGGTCTCGATGACATCGGCCCCCGCGTTCAGGTAGCGTTCGTGGACCCCGTCAATGACCTCCGGCCGGGTCAGGCACAGGATCTCCGGACAGCCCTCATGCTGCGGCGCCCCATAGTCGGCGGCCGTCAGGGGGACCCGATGCAGCTCGGTGCCGGTGGCTCCATCAAAGAGTAGGGTGCGCTCAGCCAGGGCGGCCAGATAGGGGAAGGCCGCCATCCGGGCCTGGCGGTTGTAGCCGCTGTCGATCAGGGGCCGGGTCTGCCACGAGCCGTCCTCCGGCCGCAGCCAGTACGGACACAGGGCGGTGCAGACATGGCCGGGTTCGCCATGGGCGGGAGCGGTAACGATAGGTGCTATCATAGGCAGGGGAGTATGTGGCCATGGTTGCCGGGGGCAATGCCGTGGGGGACCAGGATTCGGGTTCGACCCCAGACTCGCCAGCACACCACCGCCGATCACAAAACCATCACGGAGCACCGGGCCTTAGCCCGCGTGCCGATGCGTGGTTTCCATGCTTTCGCCGAATACCAGCTTGGACGACGACATGATACCCGTGGAACGACCTGTGAGCCCCACTACGGCGATGATGGGCGCATGTGTATGACAACAATGGTGCAGCCGCCCTGGCCCATATCCGTCTCAAAATCCTCTGCCCGCCAATGTACGCGGGCCAAGGCCCGGTACTCCGTGTCATAATGCTGCTTGGGGCATGGCTTTATGACAGATGCGGACTATTTGTGTGTGGCCGCGATTATCACAGACGGATTGCCGTGCATGATGGCCCCAAGTCCCGCATTTGCCCTCAACTACCGCCGATCACAAAGCCATCACGGAGCACCGGGCCTTGGCCCGCGTGCCGACGCGTGGTTTCCATGCTTTCGCCAGGTATCAGCCTGATCGCCGGCAAGGCATCTGAGCTACGGCCCGTAGATGCCGCGCCTCGTGATCATGCAAGACCAGACAAGGTGTCAGTCTGTTCCGGGCAGGGTCCTGGTCATCTTGACGGCACTGCGCGGTGCTGCCATCCATTCCGCTACGGTGTCCTTCCAGCTGTGATAGTGGGCGGTCTGCTGGTGGGCGATGAAGGCCGCTTCATCGCCATAGACTTCGTATAGATAGAAGCGTGAGGGATCGGCATTGTCGCGCAGGACATCGAAGCGCTGGCAGCCGGGCTCGGCGATGCTGCCCAGATGGTTGTCGCGGGTGGCGGCCATGAAGGCCTCGACATGTTGGGGTTGGACTTGGATGGTGACGAATACGCAGTACATGGTCGGCTCCTTGCGAGGGTATAGGATAGGAGGGGGGTCCGGCAGACAACACTCGCCTTGAGCAGGCGTCAATGAGACGGGCCTTGTGGCGTCCGGATCGTGTGTACAAGCGCATGCACAGCCCATGTCCGATGCCCTCTCCATTACTGCCTTGTCCAAGACCTATGCCGGTGGTGTCCAGGCTCTTGATGGCGTCGATCTGCGGGTTGGCGAAGGGGAGATGTTTGCCCTGTTGGGTCCCAATGGAGCTGGCAAGTCGACCTTGATCGGCATCGTCACCTCCTTGGTGCGCAAGAGCAGTGGGCGGGTATTGGTGTTCGATGCCGACATCGATCATGATCACGCCTTGGCCAAGACCCACATCGGCGTGGTGCCGCAGGAGTTCAACTGCAATCCTTTTGAACGGGTCCGTAACATACTCATCAATCAGGCTGGATATTATGGCGTGCCCCGTCGCGAGGCGGTGCCGGAAGCCGAGCGCTTGATAGACCGTCTTGGTCTGGGCGACAAGTGTCAGGTGCCGGCCCGGCAGCTGTCAGGCGGGATGAAGCGTCGTCTGATGATCGCTCGGGCCCTGGTCCATCGACCACGCCTGCTGATCCTTGATGAACCGACCGCCGGAGTCGACATTGAATTGCGCCGGGGGATGTGGGACTTTCTGCGCGAGCTGCACGCGGCCGGTACCACCATCATCCTCACCACCCATTATCTGGAAGAGGCCGAGCAGTTGTGTCGCCAGGTGGCGATCATTGATCATGGCCGGATCGTCGCCGAGGGGGCGACCCGTGATCTGCTGGCGCGGATGCCGGCGGTGACCTATGTCCTGGAGATCGAGCCGACAACGGTCGCGCTGCCGACCCTGGACGGTTGCCTCATGCGCCATCCCGAGCCGGATACCGTAGAGGTGGAGGTGCCCAGCGACGGCACCCTCAACGGCCTGTTCGAGGTCTTGGGGTCAGCCGGTATCCAGGTACGTGCCTTGCGCACCAAGACCAATCGCCTTGAAGAACTTTTTGTGTCGTTGACTGGCCGTAGCGCTCGGGAGGCCGTCGATGCTGATGCGTGAGGCCCGAGACAGGGTTGCCTTGGTCACCATCCTGCGCAAGGAGATCCATCGTTTCCTGCGCATCTGGCCGCAGACCCTGTTGCCTCCGGCGATCACTACGACCCTCTATTTCGTGATCTTCGGCACCGTCATCGGGCGGCGCATCGGTGACATGGGTGGTCGTGACTACATGGAGTACATCGTGCCCGGCCTGGTGATGATGTCGATCATCAACAGCGCCTATGCCAACGTGTCATCGTCCTTCTTTGGTGCCAAGTGGGGCCGGCATGTCGAGGAACTGCTGGTCTCACCGGCCACCCCCGCCGTCATTTTGTGTGGTTACATAGGCGGCGGTATCTTGCGCGGTCTGCTGGTGGGGGTCATCGTCTTGACCATCGCCACCCTGTTTGCTGGTTGGCAGATGCACGCACCGCTGCTGACCCTGCTGTTCGCCGTGCTCACGGCGGCGGTCTTTGCCCTGGCCGGTTTCATCAATGCCGTCCTGGCCCGCAATTTCGACGGCATCAGCCTGGTGCCGAACTTCATCCTGACTCCGCTGACCTATCTTGGCGGGGTGTTCTATTCGGTGGAACTGCTGCCCGAGCCCTGGCGCAGCATGTCATTGGTCAATCCCATCCTCTACATGATCAACGGCCTGCGTCATGGCCTGCTGGGTATCGGAGACGTGCCGGTGGC
>SLQH01000254.1 GCA_007131555.1 Planctomycetota bacterium
CGGTCTGTTGCTGACAGCCTAGCCGCATTATTACCCGGAGTACCGGGCCTTGGCCCGCGTACATTGGCGGGCGATGATTCTTGAGGACGGTCGAGGCCGGAGCGGCGGCACCATCGTTGCATCTCGCTTGCGTCCAGCATCGCCAGTCGCGGCATCCACATGCCGTATGACGGTCATCATGCCGACGTCCGGCTTGGGATTCGGCGAAAACATGGCATCCACGCGGCTGCACGCGGGCCAAGGCCCGGTGCTCCGGGGTGGCTGTGTGGTGGGCAGTAGTTACTGGCGAGTCTGGGGCCGAAAAGGCCAAGCCAGGCGATGCGTCAGCCCATCTCTTACAGACTCCTGGTCCAACGCACCGTGAAGCAGGTGCTCAGGCCCTCGCCGGGGGGCACCAGACAGGTGGTCGGACGACCTTGCCAGGACCTGGCCCGCTCAGGCGGGGGCAGGCCGTCGGGGAAGGGCTTGGTGGCGAACTCCAGACCACGGGTGCGGGTCTGGCCGTTCCAGGGCGGAGCCTGACGGCTGCGATGCTGGGTCCACAGGCACAACCAGGGAAAGACGGCAGCATCCCAGGTGTAGGTCAGCTGATGGCCCTGCTGATGATCGGTGGCGGTGAAGGACCCGGCGCTCAGACGGGTGGTGATGATATCGCCGGCGGGAGGATCGTCAGGCCGGGGCAGGGCCAGGGCGGCGGCGGGATCAACGGCCAGATCGGCATCCTGGGACTGGAAACGCCAGGTCGCCTGCGGCTCGCCGTCCCACAACCAGGCCCCGTCGACCGGAGCTTCGATGGTGGCGGCATCGATGAACGGCGGGCCAAGGGTGACATGCTCAGCCCACTCGATGGCGCGGGGCGTGGCCTCATCATGGCGGATCCGGGTGCTGACCTGCAATTCCTGACCGCTGATCTCATGCCGACGGGTCAGATGCAGGCCGGCCACCGGCAGACTGAGACCCAGCTCCAGGGCCGTGGCCTCACAACTGGGCGTCCAATCCAGCACCCCGGCCTCACCATGGGGCGGCTTGTCCTCGCCAGGATGGGGAGCGCCAAAGCGGTCGATGCAGGGGTTGTGGCCAACGATGTTGGCCAGCAGTCCGGCGGCCCCGTCATCGCCATGGATGCCAGGATCAGCAGCCTCCGGGGCAGCGGCCGGCCAGGGCGGCTGCCACAGGGCATTGGCCTCTTCACCGGGATGGCGGATGCAGGCCAACTGGGCCCCGCAGCGGGTCACCACCACCTCCAGACCTGGGGCGGCCAGCAGCCAGGCCGGACGGCCACGCCAGGAGATGTCGGTGATGCGCAGTTCATCCATGGGAGACCTCCAAGGCCAGCAGCCGGGCCATGCCGGCCAGCACAAGATGGGGCAGCAGACGGGCATGGGCCAGCGATCCGGCCAGGGCCGCGGCGGCTCCTCCACCCAGCACCACCTGGGTCGCGCCACTGGCTGCCCGCAGACGGTCGATGCAGGCCGTGACCATGCCTGGATAGCCGATGCCAACCGCGCTGGCCATGGCACTGACGGTATCATGTCGGAGTGGATCGGCGACGGCGGCGGCCAGATCAACGGCCGGCAGGCGCGGGGCCCGACCGCGCAGGGCGTCAAGGCAGGCCTGGGCGCCAGGCAGGATCAGGCCGCCCAGGAAGCGCACGCCCCCGGCCAGGGCTGGATCGGGCCGCCAAGCATCGATGGTGGTGGCGGTGCCGGCATTGACCACCACCGTGGCTCCTTGACCGGGCGCGACCCCGGCCAGACCGGCCAGAATGCGGTCCTCGCCCAGGCCCCGGTACTGGCCCACCTCCGGCAGCGGTCGGTCACGGCCCAGCACCTGCAACACCGGACCGCCCTCCCTCAGGGTCTGCCAGGCCGCCTGGAACACCGCCCCGTGAGCGGCATTGCCGAGCTGGACCAGAGCCGTCTGCACATGGGCAGGTAGAGCCGCCAGAGCCGCCGCCACCGGTTCAGGATGGGGCCGGAGCACCTGCACCGCATGATCATCAATCACCGCCCCGGCGGCCGGCACCAGGGCCAGCTTGATGAAACTGTTGCCACAATCGACCAGCAGATGCATGACGCCTAGCCCGTGATACCGGTCGAACCAAAGCCGCCCGCGCCCCGCACGGTGTCCTCGCCAAGGGGCCCGGCCACGAACTCCGCCCGGGTCACAGGGGCGATCACCATCTGGGCGATGCGCATCCCCCGCTCAATAACTACCGCCTCTTGGCCCAGGTTGATCAGCAAGACCTGGACCTCGCCCCGGTAGTCGCTGTCGATGGTGCCGGGACTGTTGACCAAGGCCAGACCATGGCGCAGAGCCAGACCGGAACGCGGGCGGATCTGGGCCTCATAGCCCGATGGCACGGCCAGCCGGATGCCGGTCGGCACCAAGGCGCGGGCTCCCGCAGCCAGGGTGACCGGGGCCTCCGCCGCCACCGCTGCCGCCAGGTCGGCCCCGGCAGCCCCAGCACTGGCATACACCGGCAGCCCCAGACCATGGGCCAGGATCTCAACCTGAATCTGCATGACAGCCATGCTCAGCAGCGCCAAGCGGCAGTCAACCGAGGAGCCTGTCCGGGACAGGCGACCGAGCATGGCCCAGGGCATTGTCGAGATACCCACACTGACGCCGCCCATCACAAACCCACCCCGGAGCACCGGGCCTTGGCCCGCGTGCAGCCGCGTGGATGCCATGCTTTCGCAGAATGCCAGCCCGGGCGTCGGCATGATGCCCGTAGAACGGCTTGTGGATACCGCGCCTCGTGATCATCAGCGGCGATGATGAACGCAAGCGAGATACAATGATGGTGCCGCCGCCCCGGCCTATAGCCACCACAAGAGCTTCCGCCCGCCAATGTACGCGGGCCAAGGCCCGGTACTCCGGGTGGGGAGCCGAGCGATGCATCAGTCTATCCCGGACAGGCTCCCAGGGGCCACGGCCAAGACGACACATCTGTCGAGGCAGCGACCACAGCGAGCCCCGCTTGCCTGTCAGCGGACAGCGGTCATCATGCCGTCACCACAGTCGCCTCCATGACAGGAGCCTGCCATGAACATCTTCGTCTTCGGTCTGATCCTGCTGGTCGTTGGGGTTGTGACCCTGAGTCGGGCCAATGCCTTCCGCCTCCATCCTGCCGAGCAGCGCCTGGCGATCCTGGGCGCAGCCGTGGGTGGGGTGCTGATCGGCCTGGCCATGATCGGCTGGTCGACGGCGGTCTATGTCAATGACAACCAGGGCGGGGTGGTGATCGTCAAGTTCGGGGCCGACCTGCCCAGCAACCGGATCATCGCCTCAGAGGGCGAGAAAGGACCCCAGGCCGTGGTGCTGCCGCCGGGCTGGCACTTCTTCTATTGGCCGTGGATCTATGACCTGGAGACGGTCGACAACATCGACATCCCCCGGGGCAAGATCGGGGTGGTGACGGCCCGTGATGGCCGCTCCCTGCCAGAGGGCACGGTGTACGCCCCGGCCATGGACGCCGATCGGCTGCTGGACGCCCAATTCTTCCTTGGTGAGGGCAGCGGCTATCGCGGTCCTCAACTGACCGTGCTCACGCCCGGCCAGTACCGCTACAATCCTCGTCTGTACACCATCGAGCTGCGCCCGGTGCTGTCGGTGAGCGTTGGCGAGGTGGCGGTCATCAAAGCCGATGCCGGCCCGATCTACGATCCTGGCCCGGGCGAGGAGGTGGAGACCGTCAATGGCACCCCGATCGTGCCCTCCGGCTATCGCGGCATCTGGCGCGAAGCCCTGACCCCCAACGCCTACTATCTGCATCCCGATGCCTATGTGGTGACCCGGGTCCAGACCACCAACCGGATGTATGAATACGCCCATGCCCAAGCTCTGACAGTACGCACCCGCGATGGCTTCGAGTTCCCGGTCGATGTCCGGGTCTCGGCCAAGATCTCGGCCATCGATGCTCCCTATGTGGTCGCCAAGCTGGCCGATCCCGACCGTTCCGAGGGTCGCCATACCACCCTTGAGGAGCGGGTCATCCTGCCGGCCATCCGGGCCATCTTCCGCAATACCGCCGAAACCCGCAATGCCCTGGAGTTCGTCCGCACCCGTAGCGATATCGAACGCCTGGCCACCGAGATGCTGCGCGAGGGCCTGGCCGAGTACCGAGTCGACACCGAGGGGGTGTTCATCGCCGACATCCGCATCGCCGAGACTGAGGCTGGGCGCCGCCTGCTCGCCACCCAGACCGATCGCGAGGTCGCCCAGCAGGAGCAGGAGACCTTCCGCGAGCAGCAGCGGGCCCAGGTCGCCCGGGCCGAGGCGGTGCGTTCGGAAGAGGAGGCCAACCAGCAGATCCAGCAGGCCCAGGCCAGGGCCCGGGTCGAGATCGCCCGCCAGGACGCCCAGGCCATGATCGCCACCGCCGAAGGCGAGGCCGCCGCCTACCGCACCAAGATGGCGGCCCTGGAGGGGATCGAGAACTTCATCCGCCTGGAGCTGGCCCAGATGATCGTGGCCCGCTGGGGCGGCGAGGTGCCACGGGTCTTCACCATCGGCGGCGGCAACGATTCCGGCTCCACCACCCTCACCGGGGCCATGCTCCAGCGTCTGCTGGAGCCCGCCGCAGAGGCGGCCGGTCGATGAGTGGCGGGCATTCCGGCAGCTGCGGTGGCGATTGCCAGCACTGTCCCCAGCAGGGAGCCGCCGCCGGGCCCTTCACCGGGGCGGCCCTGGTCGGGCGCTCGGCCTTGTTCTTCCTCCTGCCGGTAGCCAGCGCCATTACCGGGGCCCTGTTAGGATCCCATCTGGGTGCCGAAGGCAGTCAGCTTGCGGGGACCCTGGTCGGTCTTGCCTTGGGTCTGCTGGTCGCCATGCTGTTGGCGCGTCGTGTGTGGCCGCCGGAGGACCGGCGGGAAGACCCCGGCGACGCCTGATCGCACAAGGGATCCGCGCCATGGCATCCACTGCTCCAGCCTCCAGCGCCCCAGGCCACTTCCTGGGCGGCGTCCATCCTCCGGCCCACAAGGCCCTGGCGGCGGCCTTCCCGATCCAGGCCCTGCCCCACCCCAAGCAACTGGTGGTACCGATCCAGCAGCACATCGGCGCTCCGGCCACGCCCTGCGTCGAGGCCCGGGCGGCGCTCAGCGCCGGTCAGCGGATCGCCGAGGCCAAGGGCTTCATCTCGGCCCATGTCCATGCCCCCCTGGCCGGCACCGCCCAGAAGCCGGCCAATGTCACCATCGCCTCGGGCCGCCATCTCCCGGCCATCCCCATCACCGTGGCCGCTGACAACCCCGGCGGCGAGCAGTCCTTCCAGGCCACCCTGGGCGGTCACTGGGATCTGGGCGCGATCGCCGGGCTGGAGCCCTCAGCCATCGCCCCCCAGGTGGCCGAGGCCGGGGTCGCCGGCATGGGCGGCGCCGCCTTCCCGACCCACGTCAAACTCAGCGCCCAAGAGAAGGCCCCGATCGACACCGTGCTGGTCAACGGCTGCGAATGCGAGCCCTACCTGACCGCCGATGATCGGGTAATGATCGAGGCCCCGCAGGCGGTCCTGGCCGGAGCCCTGATCGCGGCCCGAGCCCTGGCCGCCGGCCGGGTGGTGATCGCCATCGAACAGGACAAGACCCGGGCCATGGCCAGCCTCAAGGAGGCCATCGCCCAGGCCGGCCAGGCGCTGCCCGGCGTCAGCGTCGAGATCATCGGCCTGACCCCCCACTACCCGATGGGCGGTGAGCGGCAGACGATCCGCGCCGCCCTGGGCCGCATCATCCCCGAAGGCGGGTTGCCATCAGCGGTGGGCACCATGGTGATCAACGTCGGTTCCTGCACCGCAGTGGCGGCGGCGGTGCTGCGCGGCCTGCCGATGACCCATCGGGTGGTGACGGTGACCGGGCGGGGCATCGCCCAGCCAGCCAACCTGTGGGTGCCGATCGGGACCCCGATCGAGCATCTGATCGCCCATTGCGGTGGCCTGACCCCGCAGGCCCAACGGGTCATCTCTGGCGGGCCGATGATGGGTTTCGCCCTCGGCAATCTGTCAGCCCCAGTGACCAAGGGCACCAGCGGCATCACTGTATTGACCGACGCCGACCTGGGCGACGCCCCGCGCACCGCCTGCATCCGCTGTGGGCGCTGCGGCGAGGTCTGCCCGATGCGCCTGGTCCCCTCACGTCTGGCCCTGGCCTCCCGCCATGAGAACTGGGACCTGGCCCGATCCCATCACATCCTCCACTGCATGGAGTGCGGCTGCTGCAGCTATGTCTGCCCGGCATCCATACCCCTGGTCCAGTGGATCAGGGTCGGCAAGGCCTGTCTGCCCCGCGACTGAAGGAGCATCGCCACATCATGAGTGCTGACATCTCCCTGTCCTGCGATGGCCTGAGCGTCGGCCCATCGCCGCATGTCCACGACCAGTCCCTGTCGACCCAGGCGGTGATGCTGTATGTCCTCATCGCCCTGTCGCCGGTGATCACCGCAGCGATCTGGTTCTTCGGGGCCATGGCCGTCAGCCAGCTGCTGCTGATCACCGCCACCTGCATGCTCTGCGAGCGCCTGTTCACCTGGATGCGCGGCCAGCCCTGCCCCTTGAGCGACGGCTCGGCGGCGGTCACCGGCATCATCCTGGCCCTCAGCCTGCCGGCCACCACCCCGGTCCCGGTAGCCATCGTCGCCTCCCTGACCGCCATCGGCCTGGGCAAGGCGGTGTTCGGCGGCCTGGGCATGAACCTGTTCAACCCGGCCATGGTCGGCCGGGCCTTCGTCACCATCTCCTTCGCGGCGGCCCTGGGCGGGACCGGTTATGTCGATCCCCAGGGCGTGGAGATCATCACCCAGGCCACCCCCCTGTCGATGTCCGGTGCGCAATTGGAAAGCTATCCCAGCCTGCTGCATCTCTTCGTCGGCGAGCACAACGGCTCCCTGGGAGAAGTCAGCGTCCTGGCGGCCCTGGTCGGCGGTCTGTTCCTGTGCCTCAAGGGAGTCGCGGCCTGGGAGATCCCAGTGACCCTGCTGGCAGCCATGGCCCTGCTGACCGTCATCGGTCAGCTCCTGGGGGCCGCCATTGATCCCGACATGACGGTATTGGCTCTGCACCTACGCATCGACCAGGCCCTGTGCAGCGGAGCCCTGGTCTTCGGGGCCTTCTTCATCGCCACCGATCCGGTGACCAGCCCCATCAGCCGACGCGGTCGGGTGGTCTTCGCCCTGGGCCTGGCCCTGCTGATCTGGATCATCAGGACCTTCTCCAACTATCCTGAAGGCTTCATGTTCGCCATCCTGCTGATGAACAGCGTGGTGCCCCTGATCAACCGCTACACCATCCCCCTGCCAGTTGGTGCCCAGCCCCAGACCAAGAAGGAGGCCGCATCATGACCGACGCCCCCCTCCCTGAGGCCGACGACGCGGCGGTGACCGGTCCGCCCACTGCCGGCTGGCTGGTGCAAAGCTGGCTGGTGCTGAGCCTGGCCCTGGTCTTCGGCATCGGCCTGGCCCTGATGCACATCTTCCTGTCGCCGCTGATCGCCGCCAACATCCGCCAGGAGATCGAACGCCAGGCTCCGCACATCCTCGGCGTCGAGCATGTCGAACTCATCCAACAGGAGGTCGACGGACGCCGGGTCTTTGCCGCCCACGATCCCGAAGGGACCCTGATCGGCTGGGTGGTACCGGCCTCCGGCAGCGGTTTTGGCGGCCCCATCGAGTTGATTCTCGGCCTTGATGCCCAGGCCACCACCCTGGCCGGCATCTACATCATCACCCAGACCGAAACCCCCGGCCTGGGCGACTTCATCACCGCAGATGGCTTCACCACACGCTTCCGCCAACAACCGGCAGCAGTCCGCATGGACACCGTCACGACGCCCAGCGATCAGCCCGGAGCAATCCAGGCCATCACCGGTGCCACCATCTCCTCGCAGGCCGTGTGCACCATCGTCAACGATGGCCTGCGTCTGCGTCAGGCCCTGAACCGGGCGGCGAGGGAGGCTTCCCATGAGTCAGAATGACGGTCCCACCGCCGGCGAGCGCTTCATCAACGGCATCCTGCCCGAAAACCCGATCTACATCCAGTTGCTGGGCATGTGCCCGACCCTGGCGGTGACCAACAACATGCAGGCGGCCATGACCATGGCCGGAGCCACGGCCTTCGTGCTGTTCATGGCCAACACCATCGTGTGCCTGATCCGCAACCTGCTCAAGCCGCACCTGCGCATCCTGGTCTTCACCCTGACCATCGCCACCTTCGTCACCTTCGTCGATCGCTTCCTGGCCGCCTTCATGTACCCCATGTCACAGCAGCTGGGGCCGTACATCCCCCTGATCATCGTCAACTGCCTGATCATCAGCCGCTGCGAGATCTGCGCCTCCAAGCAGCGCCTGGGGACCGCCGTGGCCGACGCCGCCGGGATGAGCCTGGGCTTTGCCCTGGGTCTGGCCTCCATCGCCACCGTCCGTGAAATCCTCGGCTTTGGCTCGTGGTTCGGCATCACGGTGCTGCACGAATCGTTCTGGACCCCATGGACGGTGATGATCCTGCCGCCGGGCGCCTTCTTCACCCTCGGCCTGCTGCTGGGCTTGGCCCAGTGGCTCAAGACCCGGCGGGCCGCCCGCACCAGCGCCCAGGGAGGTGCCGCATGACCGAGCATCTGATCACCCTGTTCATCCTCGGCATCGGCACGGCCCTCATCAATAATTACGTGCTCTATTATTTCGTCGGCATCTGTCCCTTCCTGGGAGTGTCGCGACGGGTCGACATGGCCCTGGGCATGGGCTTCGCCGTGATCTTCGTCATCACCATCGCCTGCCTGCTGTCGTGGACCTTCACCTGGGCCCTGCTGCAACCCGGCGCACCGGTGACCCAGTGGATCTGGGGGGCCTTCGGTGGCGACCCGACCACCCAGGTCGACCTCAGCATCCTCAGCTACATCATCTACATCTTCGTCATCGCCAGTTCGGTGCAGCTGGTCGAGATGTATGTACGCCGCTTCTTCCCACCGCTCTACAAGAGTTTCGGCGTGTTTCTGCCCCTGATCACCACCAACTGTGCCATCCTGTTCGCCTGTCTGGAGATCCTCAGACAGATCAGCGGCGGTGACGGCTTCGGTCTTGATCAGGCCCTGGTTTTGGCCCTGTCGGCCGGAGCCGGCTTCACCATCGCCATCGTCATCATGGCCGGCCTGCGTGAAGAGCTGGACATGTGCGACGTTCCCGCCCCCCTGCGCGGACCGGGCATCGCCCTGATCGTGGCCGGCATCCTGGCCCTGGCCTTCATGGGTTTCATCGGCATCGATACCACCCTTGAAAACCTCCTGCTGCCCGACGCGGAAGAGACGGAACTGTCCGCCGATGACAGCACCTCGGTCTCACCGCCCTATGCACCCCAGCCAGCGCCGGGGGATCAACCATGATGACCACCATCACCATCATACTCGCCGCCGCCATCCTCTTCGGTCTGGCCGTGGCCATGACCGCCATCCTGGGCTGGGCCAACCGGGCCTTCCATGTGGCTGTCGATCCACGCATCGACCAGATCAACGAGGCCCTGCCTGGGGCCAACTGTGGGGCCTGCGGCTATGTCGGTTGCGGCGAATATGCCGAAGCCCTGATGGACCCCGAGGTCGAGGTCAACCGCTGCCCGGTGGGTGGCGAGGGCTGCGCCAGCGCCATCGCCGCCATCCTGGGCCGCGAAACCGGCAAGAGCTGGCCGGTGCGCCCGGTGATCCACTGCGCCGCCCGCTATCCCCAGCGCCTCCAGCGCCGGACCTACG